>JAHQWS010000074.1 GCA_029856295.1 Promethearchaeia archaeon | reverse complement strand
GCACTAGTTTTCGGTTTACTATTTATGTTATACTCAATAGTAAATTTCTTAATAATCCCTTCGTCTTGGAGTTTCTTAACTCGACGTCTTACTGTAGCCTCAGTCTTCCCAATTCTCTCTGAGATAATGTTAAAAGAGATTCTACTATTGTCTTTTAATTCTTCCAAAATTTTTAAATCAATAACATCCATCTTAATTAATGATTATGATAACTTATATATGAATTTTATCTTTTTCAATCATTTTTTTTGCTGAAATGTCGCAACTAGAATTGTGAAACGTAAGTCTAATTTTAAAAAAAATCGAATTTGTCGATAATACAAAAAAAAAATGTACTAATTATGAACATTTGTGTCCGATGTCATTTAATTTTATAATTTTAGTTTAATATTGCATCAAAATTTCTGTTATTATATATATAAGAAGAATATTATTTTTATTATGAGTATTTATTTCTTAGGATTAGATTGCTCAACTCAGAGTCTAACTGGTATTATAACTGATTCTATCTCAATTATTTATAAATGTATTATAAATTTTGATAAAGAGCTACCACAATATAATACCACTAATGGAGTTAATATTTTAGATGATGTGAAGGTAGTCCATTCTTTTCCTCTCATGTGGGTTGAGGCACTTGAATTATTACTAAATAAGATTCAAAATCACATTTCAATAGAAAATATCAAGGCAATTTCTGGTTCTGGACAGCAACATGGCACTGTATATTTAAATGATAAATTTGAGAGTGCACTTAAGGCTTTAAATCCAAAAGAAACTATAATAAATCAGCTAAAAGGGTGTTTCAGTAGACAAACCAGTCCTATTTGGATGGATTCTAGTACATTTAGACAATGTGAAGAAATTAGAAAGACTCTTGGTGGTTTGAAAGAAACCATTAAAATTACAGGCTCAAATACTTTTGAAAGATTTTCTGGCCCCCAAATTCGCAAATTTTATCAAGAAAATCCGGAGGGATATCGGCAAACCTCAATTATTCATTTAGTGAGTTCTTTCATGGCTACGATATTATTGGGGGAAAATGCTCCTATAGATCACGGCGATGGGGCGGGAATGAATCTCATGAATATTAAAACTAAACAGTGGGATATAAGCGCATTAAATGCGACGGCCCCCAATTTAATACAGAAATTACCACCTCTAACTGACTCATATAATATAATCGGTAAAATTTCACCTTATTTTATTAAGAAATATGGATTAAATCCCAATACTTTATTGATTGCTTGGTCAGGTGATAATCCTAATAGTCTAATAGGTGTAGGATTAATTGATAAAGGCAAAGTTGCAATTAGCTTAGGTACAAGTGATACGTATTTTGGGTATATGAAAAACCTCCATCTAGATTTAAATGGTGAAGGACACGTTTTTGGTGCTCCAACTGGGGATTATATGAGCTTGATTTGTTATAAGAACGGTTCATTAGCAAGAGAGAAAGTTAAGAAAGAATATAATCTTGATTGGGGTAAATTCTCTGAAATTTTACGTAAGACCTCACCTGGAAATAACGGTAAAATTATGCTGCCCTATTTTTTTCCTGAAATCGTACCATTAGTATTAGAACCAAAAGTTTACAGATTCGGTTTTGATGAAAATGATATCGAGGGAAATGTGAGAGCAATCATAGAAGCCCAATTTTTATCAATGAGACTTCATTCAGAATGGATCAATGAACAACCTCAGGAAATTTATGCAACTGGCGGGGCTTCGGCAAATAAAGATATCCTTCAAGTAGCAGCTGACATCTTTCAAACTCCAATTCGTCAATTTAATACTACAGACTCTGCCGCCTTAGGGGCTGCATTAAGATCTCTCAAAACATACTATGATTTCATTAAAAAAGGGAAGAATTGGGATGAAATAGTCGATACCTTCTTGAAGACACAATTTAGTAGTGAAACTATTCCTAATATTAAAAATAGGGAATTATATAACGATATGCTGAATCTATATAAAAAATGTGAAGATTATATATTAAGAAATGGTGAAGATCCAGAGCCTTCACGTAAACAATTTATAGAAAAATATTTTTTGTAATAAAAAAAACATTTCTTGAATAGTTTCTTTTATTTAGACTAAAAATAAAAATTAATAGTAATGAATTAATATTATATATATTCAAAAATGTGTTAAACTGAATAAACTAATATTTATATAAAGCAAGGTACTAATAATGTCAAAGGAGATTCCAGATTCGGTAAAAGACTCCCTTAGAGATATCGGACTTACGGATTACGAAATTTCAATATACTTAACTTTAATAAGTAAGGGACCAATGGACGCGAGAGAATTATCTGAAGCTTCTGGAGTCCCTTATTCTCGGATTTATAATATCCTTACTCAACTGGAAAAGGATAAAATGTGGATCCACAAAGAAGAAGAATCAAGACCTAGCAGATACTTTGCCAAATCTCCTGATGAGGCACTAGTAATAGCTAAAAAGCAATATAATGATAATTTCGATAAAAACTCCGATAGAATCATTCATCATCTCGCCTCGATCTATGAATCACATGATACTCCTATAAAGATAGCATTATATATACATAGGGGAAGAGATATTTGCTTAAATCGATCGATAGCTTTGATTAATAGAGCAAAAAATTCAATATATATTGTAGCTTCTGATTATGAGTTACTAGAGATTTTTTATGAGGATATTAAGAAAGCTAGAGCTCATGGAGTTACAAATATTAGATTACTTATAGAAGAGCCTGCTCTTAAAGATAAAAAATTTAAAGCACTTCTTCAAAAATATAGTGAAATTTGCGAAATTAAATCCAGAGACTCGGTATTTGGAATTGCCATTATAACCGATGAGGGAGAAGATGCCTTTATCATTCTAACCCAAAAATTTTTCGAACGACTTTCTTACTTCGGAGTCGTAACAGATCATATAGCCTTTGCTCCTGCAGCCACATTTTACTTTAATTATCTTTATGAATCGGCAAATGAAGCAAATTTAAAATAAAAATTAAGCTAATTTTTTTTTAATTAAATAGATAAAATCCAATTAAATAATGTCTAATTTTAGTGAATATAAAGTAGCCTGTGTTACTGGAAGTACACACGGCATTGGGAAAGCAATTGTATTGGAATTAGCCAAAATTGGATTCAGTGTGGTAATAAACGGAGCAACAACTAAAAGATTACCAAAAAATTATATATCAGAACTGAAAGAGATATATGGAGAAAGATTCGAGGAGAGATATATTTTTATTCAATCTGATGTAAGTAAAAAAGAGGATCGGAACAAAATAATTAATATTAATAGAGATACCTTTAATCGTATTGATGTTTTGGTAAATAATGCCGGAGTTGCCCCCAAGGAAAGACAAGATATTTTAGAGACAACCGAAGATTCATATGACAGAGTATTGGCTATTAATCTTAAAGGCCCTTATTTCTTAACCCAACTCATAGCCAAATGGATGATTGAGCTTAAGAATGTATTGCAAGAAAAATATCAGCCTTATATTATTAATATATCTTCCCTTAGTAGATTTACCGTCTCAAGGAATAGGGGAGAATATTGTATCTCAAAAGCTGGAATGACTATGATGACGAAATTATTTGCTGAAAGATTATCGGATTATGAAATTCCTGTATTTGAAATTTCTCCGGGGATAATAGATACACCAATGACAGAAAAAGTACATAAAAAATATGATAAGCTTATTAATGAAGGATTAACTCCAATAAAAAGATGGGGAAAACCACTCGATATAGCCAAACCAGTAATAGCGATCGTTAGCGGATTATTGCCATTTTCTACTGGAACTGTCCTTGATATAGATGGCGGATTTCATATCCGTCGACTTTAACCTAATAGGGAGCAAAATGGAAGAAACTGAATTTAATCTAGATCAGATTGATATTAAAGAATTTAATTCGGTAATTATAGGATCTGGTGCAGCAGGATTAAATTGCGCCCTCCATTTAGTTGGTGAGGGGATCAATCCGACTGAAATAGCCATTATTACTGAACAATTAGGGGGGGGGACTTCATTTAATACTGGCTCTGACAAGCAGACTTATTATAAAATGTCTTTAACTGGGAATCAAATGGACTCTCCGTTTGAAATGGCAAAGGATTTATGTGCAGGAGGTGCGATGCATGGTGATATTGCCTTAATTGAGGCAACGAATTCAATTAGAGAGTTTTTTCATTTGGTGCAATTAGGGGTGCCTTTTCCTCATGATCAGTTTGGTGGATTTGTTGGATATAAAACTGATAATGATCCTAGACAACGTGCCACTTCAATTGGACCATTTACATCTCAAGAGATGGGCAAATGCCTATTGAAAGAAGTTCAAAAAGAAAAAATTGCAATTTTTGATAAGCATTATGCATTAAATATATTATTTGATAATACAAAAAAGAGAAGCGAAGCAATTGGTGTAGTTTGTATTAAAACTGATGAATTAATATCAGAAAAGAATATGGGTAATATTATTAATTCCATCAAAATTTTCAAAGCTAGGAATATTATCATAGCTACTGGAGGTCCTGCAGCCTTATATAAACATTCTGTTTACCCAAAATCTCAAAAAGGAAGCTTAGGTCTTGCTATTACAGCCGGATGTAAGCTTCAAAACTTAACGGAATCCCAATTTGGATTAGCCTCAATAAAATTTAGGTGGAATGTCTCTGGCTCCTATCAGCAGGTGATACCAAGATATATTTCAGTAGATAAAAATGGTAAAGAAACAGAGTTTCTCATGAAATATTTCCCTTCATTCCAGCAGCTTTCAAAAGCAATTTTTTTGAAAGGATATCAATGGCCATTTAACGCCGAAAGAATCGAAGATTTTGGCTCTTCTCTTATTGATCTCGCAGTATATAATGAGACAGAGATTTTAGATAATGATGTGTATCTCGATTTTACTAAAAATTCTCTGAATTATGAAGAAGAATTGTTAGATCCCATCGTAAAAAGGTATTTAAGTAATTCAAATGCTCTAGCACGCAATCCGCTTGAAAGACTTAAAAAGTTAAATGCGCAAGCAGTCGAAATATATAAAAAAAATGGAATTGATATCTCTAAGGAACTACTACAAATAGCTGTTTGCAATCAACATTTAAATGGAGGTATCTCAGCAGATATGTGGTGGGAAACGAATATAAAACACTTATTTGCAATAGGTGAAGCAAATGGAAGTCATGGCGTCCATAGACCTGGAGGCGCGGCACTAAATTCAGGTCAAGTCGGGGGATTGAGAGTCGCACAAAAAATAGGACACACGTACGCGAAATTGGAACCATTAAATAGATATAGATTTCTACAAATTATTGCCCCTAATTTAAGCTCAATCTTTAATATTATTAAATTTGCTCTTTTCAAAAAAGCAATTATGAATATTGATCAAATGACTCCTGCTCAATTTTGGGAGCATATTCAAGATCGAATGTCTAAATTTGGGGGAATTATTAGACCCTCAAAAGATTTCTTTGAGGAGGGAAAAGAAATAATTAAACAGATATATAACCTCAAAATTATTCTAATTTTAAATAATAATAAAGAGATTATTGAGTACCTACGAATTCGAGATGCTCTTTTAACTCAACAATATATCTTGAAATCTATCTTAAATTATCATGAGTCTAATGGTAAAAGTCGAGGTTCATATCTAATTCTTAGAGATGCACTTAATGAATCACTCAATGAGAGATATATTATTCCTCCCGGAGAATTGAAAGAATTCAAGTTCATTAAAAGTGATATTATTCTTGAAGAGAAAATTCAGACGATTCAATCTCATGCAGGAATAATTACATTCGAATGGGAAAAAGTAAGAGACATCCCAAATGAATTCGGCTGGTTTGAGAATGTTTGGAAGGATTTCTCTGATGGTAAAATATTCAACTAAAATTATTTCTTGTATTGAGGATCCCTAATAGCACATCCAGTATTTTTCCCTTGTCTCATAAATCCAGAACATTGAGAGCATGTTATACATACTTTATTTTTATCAATAATACCATTTTGAAATAGTTGCCTTGGAAAATTTGGATTCGCAATTGCCATCCTTCCAAATCCACATATATCAACCATCTTATTTTGTACCAAACCGGCTGCAATATATCCGGCAAATTGACGTAAATAGGAATATCCTGATCCAATGATGATCATATTTTCAGGAATTTGACTTTTTATAAGAGATGTTAGCTTTATAATACGATTTACACTATATAGTGGATGTTCTTCAGGTAATTGGGCTCCTTTTAATGGTGTATCATAAGGTCTAGTAAGATGTGGTGTGTAATGAGGATTTCCGGCTGAAATATTAATTAATCTTATCCTTAGCTTGTGTAATTGCTCAATTAATTGAATTGGCTCTTTAATGTCGGTTTCAGCAGGAAAAGCTTGATTTTCAGCTTCTTTCACCCCGAATCCATTTGGATAAGGAATTCCATTATATATACCTAATCGACATGTAATAATGAAATCATTATTTGCACTGACCTTAAGGTTTAATTTCTTGATTATGTTTAGGAAAAATCGTGTTCTATTTTTCAATGAAGAGCCTCCATATATAGAGTTCTTTCGATTTCTCGCACTTAATAATTCGCTTATCAGGTACCCATGACAAGCTTTTATATCAACCCCATCAAAACCAGCCTTTTTAGCTAAAATTGCTTTTTCAACCCATAAATCTTCAAGTTCTTTTAATTCGTGATCGGAAATTACTTTTCCATCTTTTTCAGAAACCATTATGGCAGAATCCAGATTAGCATTATGATATGCTCTTATTGGAAATTTTTCTAAACCAAGTTTTGAATATCTCCCTGAATGGTTTAATTGTATTATTAGAACACATTTATCTTCAAATCCCAATGATTTTAGTGTTTGATTACTTCGTGCTCTAATTATTGAAACAAAATCTCTAAATTTTTCAAGATTTTGTTCGGTGAGCATTAATTGATGCGGATTTGAACGGCAATTCTCTGCAATTGAAGTTGCCTCAACCCATATTAAACCAGCACCTCCATCAGCATATCGTTTATATCTTCTTAATGTTAATTCTCCTGGACTCCCATCTTCATGAGAATCAAAACCTTCCATAGGTTGTATAGACAACCGATTAGGTATTGTAAAATTCTGAGTTATTATGTTCTTTTGTAGAACACCTAATTCTTGACTAACCGGAATATCCAAATTTAATTCGTCAAATTGTTCCTTTAGAATTTCTAGCGACTTATAAGTAAAAGGGTTCAAATTCATTATATTATAATATAAAATAAATAATAAAGCAATTTTCATTTTTTCTCATAATGATTAGAAAAAAAATACTCCTTTATCAGGGGGGTAGATATTTTGGAATTACCAAGAATCATAAAGCTTTTCAAAATATCCTGGCTGAATACATTGTAGATAATTACGAAAATGTAGATGTATTCTCAAATAAAGATTTTTTTGACTATTCTACGATGATTTTCTTTTCCCAAGAAGGTGAACTCACTGAAGAACAAGAAAAGAATGTGCTTGACTTTATTGCCAGTGGTAAAGGTTTCGTTGGATTGCATGGCGTCTCAGCATCCTTTAAATCTCATCCTAAATACTTCGAAATGCTCGGCGGGAAATTTTTTGGACATAAGGATATAAAGAATATTGATATTAAACTTATTGATAAAAATCATCCAATTACAGAAGGCTTAAATGATTTTTCATTTAGAGACGAACCTTACCGACATGATTTTTCTATGAGTAATGAGATTCATATTCTAGCTAATGCAGATTATCATGATAAGGAGGATCCCGAACTTGAACCGATAATGTGGGTCAAAACTTATGGAAAAGGTCGAGTTTTCTATTGTGCTTTAGGCCATAGAAACCTTTCATTAAAGGATGATTTATTCCAAAAAATAATAAAAAGAGCAGTAGATTGGGTCATTAAGGATTAGAAAAGGTGATAATTAATCATTAAAAAGGATTGTATAAAAGTTGGAGTTATAGGTTGTGGATTAAGGTCTTTAGAATTTAAAGCTCTTACAAATAATATTGATACTATTAGTATTGTAGCAGCTGTAGATCCTTTAATACAAAGGGCTTATAATATAGCTGGGAAGGAACATTCTTACAGTGAAACTGAAAACCTATATAAAAATGAAGAAATTGATGCTGTTTACATATCAACACCTCCTTATCTTAATAAACCTATGATTAAGGAAGCTTTTGAAAACAGAAAACATATTTTTTGCGAAAAACCAGTTTCAGTATCAATTAAAGATACTCGTGATATCTATCATCTAGATAAAAAATTTCCTAAAATAAAACTTGGTTTTAATTATCAATATAGATATGACTACAATTGCTATAATTTAATGCATGGAATTAAAAACGGGTATATAGGTGATATTTACTATGCCAATTGCAATATTATTTTTCATCGTAGTTTAGCTTACTTCAATCAGGGTCCATGGAGAACTAAATTAGAAACAGCTGGAGGGGGTACTTTATTAATCCATGGTTCACATATTTTAGATATTATGA
>JAHQWS010000073.1 GCA_029856295.1 Promethearchaeia archaeon | reverse complement strand
TTTTTTTTTTTTAATTTTTTAAGTTCAAATTCATTTTTGTAATACTTGTTCACATAATAACCGGGTTCTTTAAATCCTCCACTTTCTTCAATTAATTTTTTTAATCCATCTTCTTGAGAAATGATATCTTTAAGCTTTTTGTATTGTTCAAGAGATAATTCTTTTCTTTTTAATAAATAATCTATTATCTCAAATGCTTCTTTTTGAGTCTTGCATCTTCTAATAAAATCAATTCCTCCTGGATTAATCAATTCATTTGGAATATATGAATGTGGAATTTGATCCGGTTCTTTAATTTCTTGATCAATTCCGAATTTAATAGAATCAATTTTTAGGTTTTTTTTGTTGTTAGAGATTTCTGAAATTAAGTTTGGCATAAAATTCTCTAATTCTTTTTTGTCATAGGAGAGATTCAATCCATTTTTATCTTTAATTTTAATCTTTTTGTAAACCTTCTTATCATTATTGTTTTTTTCATTCAAGGAATTGACTTCCGTTAATAAATAAACCTTTAAGCATATGTTAATTAGAAATAATAATTCAAAGTAATAAAATTATTTGGTAAAAACTTACATGAAGATATTAATTTCTGATAAACTTAAAGAAGAAGCTATAAAGATCTTACAGAGCAATGGATTTAATGTTGTGAAAAAATATTCTATATCTTATGAAGAATTGAAAAAAGAGATTGAAAATTATGATGCGATAATTATTCGTTCCAGAACTAAACTTACTTCTGAAATATTAGAAAATGCTAAAAAACTTAAGGTCATAGGTAGAGCTGGAGTTGGATTAGACAATATAGATATGAAAAAGGCAGAAGAATTAAATATAAAAGTTTTAAATACGCCTGAGGCACCCTCAATTTCCGTTGCGGAATTAACAATAGGATTATTATTAAGTTTAGTAAGGCATATTTCAAAAGCAGATCAAACCATGCATTGCGGTGAATGGTGTAAAAGCGATTATATGGGAAATATTTTAAAAGGTAAAAAAATAGGATTAATCGGATTCGGGAATATTGGTCAGGCTGTAGCAAAAATATGCGATGCGATGGGCATGGATATAGGTATATACGATGTTGACGAAACTATTAAGGAGAAGGCAAAAAATTTCGGATATAGAGTACATCCCTCTGTAGATGAGTTAATAAAAGATTCTCAGATTATTTCATTACATATACCTTCCACTGTTCAAACAGAAAATACAATAGATGAAAAAAGAATAGGTTTAATGAATGAAAAAGCAATTCTCATTAACACGGCAAGGGGGAATCTTATTGATGAAACTGCTTTAATAAAAGCATTGAAAAATAAGAAAATTGGTGGTGCTGCATTAGATGTTTATAGGAAAGAGCCTTTAAAAAATATGGATTTATGTAGTTGCGAAGAAAATTTAGTACTTACACCACATATCGGAAGCCAAACTGAGGAGAACCAGAGTCAAGCAAGCATAATGATTGCAGAGAAAATCTCAGATTATTTAAAAAATCTAGCATGAGTTTTGATTTCCTATAAAAATAATAATAATAAAATTATTTAGTATTAGTAAATTTTAATAGATATAATAAACTACAAGTGTTTTAAATTTTGAAGTCAGGATATAAATTTGTAAAGGAAGCTTTTGAAACTCACGAAAAAGGACATAATACACCCCACTGGTATCGAGGAATTGAGTATAGAAAAGGTCATTCTATTGAAAGAATTAAACGCCCAACAAAAATTCATAGGGCCAGATCCTTAGGGTACAAAGCAAAACAGGGTTATGTTTTAGTACGAGCAAGAATAAGAAAAGGTGGAATGCATAAAGTTAGACCAAAACGTGGGAGAAAACCTAGGGCTATGGGTGTTAAAAAATATACAACGGGAAAAAATCTTCAGTGGATTGCTGAAGAACGCGTTCAGAGGAAATTTCCCAACATGCAGGTTTTGAATTCTTATAAAGTGTATTCTGACGGCAGACACTGGTATTACGAAGTTATTTTGGTTGATCCGAATCACCCCGTGATAAAATCCGATCCGAAAATAAATTGGATTGTGGAAAGCGCTCACAAAAAGAGAGTTACTAGAGGTTTAACTTCGGCTGGCAAAAAAGCCCGAGGTCTTTATAAGAAAGGGTGGGGTTCTGAGAAAAATAGACCTTCAATTAGAGCTAATAAGGGTCGCGGGAAATAAGTTTTATTTATTAGAACTTCTTATTTTTTAAAAAAAAAAAATGAAATAATATCATAATTACATTTATAATTACAGCTTATTGACTGAAATTGTCATCCCGCCGTCGATTACTAAATTAGTTCCTGTGATGTAATCGGCAGCATGTGAAGCAAAAAACAATGCGATATTTGCAACTTCTTTAGATTCTCCTATTCTATCTATGGGAAGTTTAACACCCCTCGTATCTAAAAAAGATCTTATTAGCTTAGGATCGTTGTTATAAATAGGAGTCAAGAACACTCCCGGAGAAATCGCATTCACTGTAATATTGCTTGCACCTAACTCGAGTGCCCAAAGCTTTGTGAAAGCAATGAGGGCGGCTTTGCTAGCACTATATACTCCAACGAATGGATTAATTCCACTGTCAGTTCCCGCACAGGATGCTATATTGATAATTTTACCTCTAATCGGTTCGAATTGCTTTTGCCTTTTCATTTGTTTGAAAAAGGCTTTTGTCACATTCCAAGAGCCCTTTACATTTATGTCCATGACCTTATTATACATCTGCTCTTTTGCTTTCAAAGATGGATACAATCCACCATCTATCCCTGCATTATTTACTAATAAAAATATATTATCAAATTTCTCTGAAACTTGTTTAGCCATGCCATTTACTTCATCTGAATTAGAGATATCTGCTTTTGCTAAGAGAATGTCAACCTTGTGATCTTTTAGAATAATTTCACGGGTTTCCTCTAGTCCGTCCATATTTATATCATTAATTACCAAATCTGCTCCTTTTTCTGCGAATAATTTTGCCATTTCTCTTCCGAAGCCGCCGCCCGCTCCTGTGATCAGGGCTACTTTTCCTTCCAAAAACCTATTTTCAACCATATTTATCACATTACAGAAATATTAATTTAAAAAGTAAAAAAAAATTAATTTATTTTCCAAATAATCCCTTGCTCTTTTTATATAAACCAATTACCTTCATTGCAGGTGGAGTTTCAAATGCGACTTCGACATCAATCACTGCAGGTTTGCCGGATTCAGCAGCACGTTGTAAAGCGAGCTTAACGTCTTCTGGATTTTTTACTTTTTCTCCATAGCAACCGAAACCTTTGGCAATTTCGGCATAATCTGTTTCTGGAAAGTCAACATCGCAATAACGTTTCATTAAATTGTTTTTTTGTCCACTTTTAATCATGCCCCAACATGAGTTATTCGAAACAACAACAATAATCGGTAGTTTTAATCTGGCCGCTGTTTCTAACTCCTGAATATTAAACATAAAACTGCCATCGCCAGTTAGACATACAACTTGCTTATCTGGTTTTGCTATTTTCGCTCCAATTGCATATGGAATTCCTACTCCGAGATGTCCCATAGATACCGAGTAAAAAGTACTTCTTGGTGGACGGGGTTTAATATTTGCCAGTTGAAATGTAAACACAGCAATATCGCCTCCATCTAAGGCTAGTATAGCATCTTCATTAATCCAATCCAAGACCTCATATGAAAGTCTTGATGGCTTCATTGGAAGTTTTTTAGCATTTAACATTTTTTGAACAAGTGCATCGTCATTCTTTTTAATTTCCTGTAAATAATCGTTCCATACCGTCCATTCTGTTATTTTTTCTTTAGGGAGGGTTTTTTCCATTTCTGATAAAAGCTGATTAATTACTGCTTTTGCATCACCGATAATACTAACCTCAACGGGCCGATTTCGGCCGATCATTTCCGGATCAATATCCACATGAATAAGTTTTTGATTTTGATTCCAAATTGGGGGAGCACCGTAAAGTAATGTGTAATCCCATTTACATCCTATAGATAGAACCACATCAGCTTCAGTTGCTGCCGTTCTATAAGTATTTAAAGTTAAATGTGAACCAACATAGGTTTTTCTATCGCTGCTTATTACACCGATTCCATTTATTGATGTTCCTGCAGGAATTTTGTACGTCTCAGATAATTTAATTAGATCTTCGGATGCATCTGATGCATTTATACCACCGCCGCCGACAATAAGGGGTTTTTTAGCATTCTTCAGAATTTCTACAGCCTTTTGTATTTGTTCGGGATTTCCCAGAGGTCTATCAAAAGGACGGTATTTCTCAGGAGGAATTATATTTCTCTCGTCCTCTTCGGTTGCTCCTCTCACGAGTGCAGTTTCTCTTAATTCAAGAAAAACCGGACCTCTCCTTCCGGACATTGCCGTTTTCACTGCCCTCTGAACTGCTTTGGGGATTTCATAAGGATCTTCTACAGAAATCTGTGCCTTTGTTATTGGCCTCATTAATGTCATTTGGTCTAAACCTCCCTGTAAAATTCCTGTATCGTCAAACATCCTTGCGATTTGAGCCCCAATAACCAGCATCGGAATGGAATCTGCCCATGCTGCAGCAACGGCCGGAACTAAATGAGTAACTCCAGGTCCTGCTGTTCCGAGACAAACCCCGATTTCACCCGTAGCACGCGCCCAAGCATCCGCCATATGACCTCCTGCTTGTTCGTGTCGGACCATTACAGTGTCGATTCCGGCCTCTCTACCCCAACGTTCAATAGCATCAAAAATACGGAGTAATTCACCACCTACTATGCCAAAGATTTTCGTTATTCCCTCATTTAACAAGCTTTTGACTAATAAGTCTCCGCCGTTTAATTTTTGTTCAGCCATATTAAATAATTATTATATATAAAAAATAAACTTTTTTAACGGTTTATTTTCCAGAAATAGGACGTAAAAAAGGAGTACCGTTAAAATGCGATTAATTCGAGATAAAATCCAAGCGTATCTCTTGTATCCAAATAATAAAAGTTAACCTTCCCGGCTTTTCCGGTTTGTGCTACATCTATACCGTAATTTTTCTTAAAATATTCAATTAATTTTGGGGCATCTTTGGTATATATCCCTAAATGGTGGAGTCCGACCTGCCCTTCGTCTAAAAATTCTTTATATAAGTGGTCTCCTGTTGATTCTATTACTTCTACAATTTCAAACTGTTTGCCGCCAAAATTTTGCATAATTTTTTTCATTTTAAAAGTAACTTCCTTTCCTTTATAGGAAACTGTTGAGCTCTGTTCTACAATATTCAAGTTAGCATTAAAATTTAAAATTTCTTGATATACTTTTGCTGCTTTTTCAATATCTTTTACCACTATACCAATTTGGTCAAATTTTTCAATCTTTAATAAATTAATTTCAATTCACCTTTCAAATGTCTAATTAATAAACCTTAGGATAAAATTCAAGTTTATCAGTTGGTTCTTTTATTATGAATTCACCATCAAGGATCATATTTTTAAGTTGAGTTGCAAGATTAATAGCACCAAATCTATCTGATTGTCTTAATACAACTGGAATATTCTTATCTTCAAAATTGATGGTTTTCAAATCTGCATTAAAGGCGTATTCGGGACAAACCACTGCGCAACTACCACAATTAAAACATCTTGTTCTATCTATACCTGTTTTTAAATTAAATGCATCAGTTGGACATATAACCTCTACTGGGCAATCCTCACAATCAATACACTTTTTAGAATCAAATGTTATAAGAAAGTTGTTATCCCAAACATCCTGATAAGAAACCTCTGCTAACTTATTCCTTCCGACAACATTTAAAATAACTAAGGGAACCTGATGATCAGATTTTATAATATTATTCCACACATTTTCATTTAAAATTGGAATAGGTGCTGCGATACTGCAGATGTTTTCTAAACCATAAGAAGTACGAAAAGCACCCATATATTCTGGTTTCATCCCTTTAAAATCTGCAATAGTTTGCATATTTGGTTTTAAACGGTCATTTCGAGTGCCTGGGCCAAAGATATAACCAATAGCACCATTAACTAAAATTTTCGTACCGACTCCAAAAACATCTGCATTAGGATCATTTTGAAAAGGATTCATAGCTCCACATCCGGAAAAAGTTGCATGGCTACAATTCCCTTCTAATGGAAGTACTGAAAATATTGTATTAACACTCTTTGAACTAGGATTTATCATAGCGAAATAATTTTTTATTGCTTGACGTGTTCCCATCATACGCGCAAATTGCATATCATCTAAAGTTATCTCTTTTTCTATTAAATCACCTTCCTCACTTTTACCAGAAACTTCTATCGTTTTTCCTTCCACAAGATCTCTAAATAAGATTCCGCCAGAGTAATCTTCTTTTGTTTTACTATGAGCAGTCCCATAAAGTATGATATCAACAATTCCTAAAAATTCATTAGGGCAAGGTCCCGGAAACGCTGCAATCCCATTGAGAGAGACTTCTGTAAATTTCCGAACCGTTTTTGGAGGAGATAATCTAAAGGAGAATATTCCAGCAATTCCGCTCATTAACGCCTTGGTAGCTGTAGTTACCACATCAACATCTTCAAACTGGATTTTTTCTCCATCAGCTATTTTATCTATAAGCTCTTGGACAGTATAAATTCTTGCCGATCCTTCTTGAATTTTTGTGTTTATTTCCGTGAGAGTTCTTTTCTTAGCCACAAGAGACACTTAATATTTCCAAAATAATATCCATTTTAATATTTAATCATAATAAAACTTTTTTATTATATTAGTAATTACAAATCTTAAAGTTATGATATAAATTATATTTGACTCTTCAATGGTTTTTTTGCTTTGTCATATTTTGAATCAAGGTTAAGAGTAAATTTTGATGATCTCAACGAAATTAAGAAAAAATTAGAGCTTTGTGAGAAACTTGGAATAAAAAATCTAATTTTAGAACCTAAAGAGGATATTCAAAACATCTCTTTAGAGATTAAAAGAATTATTAAGGACGCTACAAAAATAAATATTTATTATAGACATACCTTAAATCCAGATAATTTACAAGATTTTAAGAAAAGTATAAAAAGATTTAATAACCATCCCGAGATTCTATCAGTAGAAACTTCAAATAAAGATATCCAAATTCATGCGGCAAGAGATTCTCGAGTAGATCTAATTTCCTTTTCTCATCCAGAGATAATTAAAACTCTCTCTAATGGAGTAATTTCCTTGGCCAAACAAAATAAATCTTTTATAGAATTTTCTTTATCCTCTATTATGGTAAAAAATAGGTCAATTCAATCAAAAAATTTTAGGAATTTATATCGCTTTATACATAAAGTTAGAAAATTGAAAGGGTCCTATATTCTCAGTGGAGATTTCAATGATTTATTTGATATTAGGCACCCAAGAGCATTAATAAGTATATGCTATACTTTATTAGATATTCCATTAGCAGAATTAAAAAGTGCTTTTAAAGAAAATCCCCTAAAGCTATTAAAAAGGATTGAAAAAAGACAAAATAGCGCCATTTTAGAAAATGGAGTTAAATTAATTAGTAATGGAGGACTTAAATGGTAAAAATAGAGAGGCAGAGATATATTCTTTTCCAAATTTTGAAGGAGGAGGGTTTTCAAATTGATCAGCAAGAACTTTTAAAGTCTATTTGGCAATCAATTTGGAGATATTTTGGCATGAGAGAAGCTAATAAAACAGGTCTATGGTTATTAGAATTAGGTGAAGATTATGCCTTAATCAGATGTTCAAATGTTACAAAGGAAATAGTCTTAACCGCATTAGCATTAATAAAAGAAGCGAAAGGAAAGAATGTAATTTTCTCACCCATAAAAACATCTGGTACTATTAAAGCTATAAAAAAAAATAAAAATTTAAAAAATAAATAGCTATTATATAAGAATGAGAAATAAACACCTAACTAAGGCTTATATTGAACGTAAAGTAGATTCTGATGGTTCACAGATAAATTTAAATATTTCTATACCAAGCACATTTGGATTAAAAAATTATCCATTTTTCTTAATTATTAAGTCCACGAGTAAAGATTGTACAAAATTGACAATTTACCCTATATTCCGGAAAAAGATAATAAAACTAAGTTTATTTGGGCAAAATATTTCTGATGAGGTAATTAATGTTTTATCAAAAATTCTCAAGAGATATGAAATCATACATAATAGTGGGTTTTTAATGAAACAAAAGCAGTTTTTTTATGAATGTTATTTTAATCTAAGCTTTTCGGATGTGAAATCTAAAGATTTAAAAACCTCTTTAGATAAAATTAAAAATATATTTA
Source organism: Promethearchaeia archaeon (assembly GCA_029856295.1). Taxonomy (GTDB): domain Archaea; phylum Asgardarchaeota; class Lokiarchaeia; order Sigyniarchaeales; family SOKP01; genus LW40-45. The sequence goes on along the minus strand of JAHQWS010000073.1, from coordinate 277 downwards.
AAGAAATTAAAATTGAAGAAATCGGACTTAATAATTAGTAAAAAATATTAAATATGAAACTTTGGAAGGTCTTCTTAAAATTTGACAAATTAAATTCTGAAAAAGAATTGGAATTATTTGATGCGAAGTCCTATTTCGGGGGATATCTAAAAATTAAAAGGAGTTATTTTAATAAGTTGATAAAAGTTATTAATATGACTAAGAAATATTCTACAAGAAGTGCAATTGAGAAAGTAATTGGTCCTGATGAGGTTGATTGGACTTTAAACCCATGGAT
>JAHQWS010000072.1 GCA_029856295.1 Promethearchaeia archaeon | reverse complement strand
CTATTATTCCTAAATCTTGCTATGAGAAGTAAGCGAACATCAATACCTCAATTATATTTATGGGGTGTATTATTTGGCCTTTATGAATCTTGGATTACTAAAGTACTTTGGTTTGGGTATCCCGGAGCTGAAGGCCCCGCAATGGGTTTGATTGGAGGAATTGCCATTTTAGAATTTTTTACTCTGGTTTTTTTCTGGCATCCAATTCTCGCATTTGTAATGCCTATTCTAGTATTTGAATCTTTTGCGAAATCTCAAGATTCTGACATTGAATTGGAAGGCAGGATATTTATTAGCCCTTTACCTTACTTAAATAAAAATAAAAAGAAAACCCTCTTATTTGCCTTATTTCTGGTTTTAGCTGGTTCAGCTATTCTATCCTTTAATACAGGATATAACCTCTTTGTAGCGGCTATTGCGATATTAGGAAGTGTTGGGTTAATATTTTTGTTTTATAAGATCTCGAGTAAGAAAAATTCAAATAATTTCTCAATCTATTCATTAAAACTTGGGAATAAAGGATTTGGTATTGTTATTATTTATATATTATTGCTATATCTAATAACCTTTTTTATCTTACTTCCCGAAAGAATTCCTACATCCATATTACCATTTCTAATAATCATCGGATTTTACATATTTATAGGGATTATGCTTCGAATTAGTAAGCCGATAGATGAGACAAAAATTGAAGTAATAGATGATATTGAAACCTATGATTCGAATTTCTTCTTTAAACTATACGGGCTTTTATTGATCTTGACTATTGTATTTTGTTTAATACAAATAATCGGTTTGATAGTCGCAATAATGATCTTTTTAAGCTTATTTTTCATAGGACCAGTGCTTTTTATAGTATTCCTCATAAAGGCCCTTAAGAAATAGTATAGAGGTATTATAAATTCTATCATAAATTTTGGTCTACAATTCTTTTTAATGCTTAGATAAATTCTGTTTATTAAAAATCGCTGAATTTTTTAATAAACGAATAACTATTAAATTAAACGAATCTTTAAGTAAAATTAACATAAAATTTTTACAAATGGGATATTTTCATGGCCAAGCAAGTACTCGACATTGGATTCTTTAGTGCTATGTACAGTCAGACAAATGGTACAGCACATGCGGTGAAATTTCTTTCAGAAGAAATCGCAAAACTTGGACATAACATTCATATTTTTGCTCCAAAAATTCAAAATGGATATATTAAACCCAAAAACTTATACTTTCATGACTTAGGAGGAGGAACAGTATCATCCAAAACTGGTTTCGTTGTAAGTTTCCCCATACATAAGTACTTTTTTTGCAAGCACGATTATTTAGATCTAGCCCATATTCATACCCATGCAACAATAGGGGGTTTGGCCTTAAATTGGGCTAAGTATTTAGGAATCCCATTGGTAGGAACTCATAATTCTCCTTTACAATTTTACATGGCTCAATATGTTCCAGTAATAGGGAAATTCCTCACAAAATTTCCTATAGCATGGAAATATGAACGTCATATGCTTGAAAAATATGACTTATCGGCAGTTGCAACGAAATCTAAAAAAGAACTATTGTTAGAACATTGGTTTAAAGAACCAATTATAACACTTACAAATGGAGTTCATAATCTATACTATCAAGATTTAAAGGAGAATGGAATACGAGAAAAGTATGGATTAGGAGATAAAAAAGTATTACTTTATGCATCTCGAATGTCACCTGAGAAGCATATAGTTAGCATTATTAAACAGTTTAAGCAAATTCATAAGAAAGTGCCAGATTCCCATTTATTAATTGTAGGAAGTGATGGTCCATCATCGGAAGAAGTAAATCGCCTATCAAATAAATTTGATTATGTTAGCTATGCTGGAAGGGTTCCCTTTAATGATCTACTAAAGCTATTTAACACTGCTGATCTTTCCTGTCTCTGGTCTTGGGTTGAAGCAGAGGGTTTAGTGTTAATCGAAGCAATGGCTCAAGGAACCCCAAATGTTGGCGCAAATGGCTATGGTATTCGAGATGTAATAGAGCATGGAAAAACAGGATATCTTGCAAATAACCTTGATGAATTTAAAGAATATGTCGTTAAATTGTTAAAAGATGACGATCTTAGAGCAGAGTTTGGTAAGAATGCAAAGTTATTAGCTGAAAAATATAGAGTCAGTAAGGTTGCTGAAACTTGGATAAAACTCTATAAATTTGTCATAAATGACTTACATCCTCTTCGATATCACGACGTTAAAAGGAAGAGACGAGTTGAGTTAGTTAAAGAATTTATTCAACATTTACCAAATGTGAGCTTTTAAATTCCCTTACTTTAAAGCTTATCATAATTTTTAATTCATTAATTCATAGTTTTTATGCTATGTTTTACTTAATAAATTAAATGAAATATTTTATAAGTATACTTTTTTATTAACATGTCAGATATCCCAAAAAATAGCGATGAAATAAGTAGAGAACGTAAAAACCTAATAAGTGCAAAGGACGAATCAACAACGCAAGAAATAATAGATAAAGAATTTATCCCTAACTTTTTCCCAACTTATAGGATCTCTCGCAAGCTATATCCCCTCCCAATCATTTTAGTAGTTATATGTGCAGGTTTATTAGCTTATGCGACATATGTGATAGCAGGTATTCAAATTGAAGGGGGTTATGTTTCAGAAGCAGAATATGGCGCCACTGCGGGGTTAATTAATGGCTTAATTTTTACGGCAATGGCAGCGATTTCTTCGTTTATAATTATTTTCGCAGTTAAAAGAAAAGGAATTGAAGTATTAAAATATATTTTTGGCATAGTATTTGGCTTTATTACATTTTTTCTAACTCTCTTTTTTGGTCAGATTTTATTATATTTATTTTTTTCTAATAAGCCAGAAACGGAAGCAGTTATCACTAGCTATTATATTAGTTACTATATTCTTTTAATCGGAACGGGGACTCTCACAATATTGATGATTTACAAATACTTTACTACTTTTTCTTTATTCACGAAAAACTTAATTGTTTTATATATTGGTCTATTAATTGGAGCTTTACTTGGAGTGATGATGCCACTTTGGACTACGCTTGCAGTATTAATTGGTATTTCATGCTGGGATATCTTTGCAGTAAAGTCTAAAAGAGGGCCGATTAAAAATATGATTGATATTGCCTCTAAAGAGAGCATGGATGATGATTTATCTGAGGAGGAATTAAAAGAAAAATTAGAAAGCGGGGAAATTGCTTATGATACTTCTAAGTTAGAGATTGGGATAGGAGATTTAGCATTTTATAGCATGCTCACTTCAAGCGCACTTATATTGACTGGTAATGTAATAGTAATGATTTTAACATCAATCGCTATAATAATTGGTACAGGTATAACGATTCAAGGGTTAAAAAAAAATAAAATTTTACCAGGGCTCCCAATTTCAATTTTCTTAGGGATCGGGACAATGCTGCTTTCATGGTATATATTAAGCCTTATTTAAGTTTAATTTGTATATAAATGGATGGTAAAATATCGAAGTTCTTTTAATGGAAAAATAAAATAGCTTTCCATAAATGAATTTTTACATATTAAACTTTTAATGTTTGTAATTTAATAAATAATTATGGTGGATATCAGTAATATTAATATACTTGCCGTCATTGGAGCTGGAACTATGGGGCATGAAATCGCCCAGGTAGCATTAATGGCCGGTTTTGAGAAAGTCATATTAAATGACCTTACAATAGAAGTCATTGATAACGCAGCTAAGAAAATTGAGAGTAATCTCAAAAAACTTGAAACTAAAGGCTTATTAAGAGGCGGATACACTCCAGAAGCTCTAATGAAAAATTTATTTAAGGAGCCAAATCTAAAAAAGGCCGTTGCTGATGCAGATTTTATAGTAGAAGCAATACCAGAAAAAATGGAACTAAAACAAGAACTTTTTAAGCAATTGGGACAAAATTCTCCAGAGCATGCAATTTTAGCCACAAATACTTCTACAATGAGTATAACGAAAATTGCGTCTAAATCGGGAAGACCCGACAAAGTTGTTGGGATGCATTTTTTTACCCCAATTGTCGTTCTTAGATTAATTGAGGTAATAAAAGGTGAAAAGACATCGGAGGAGACAATGAATATTGCTATTGCTGTAGGTAATAGGCTTCCAGCACTTAAAGGAGAGAAATATATTGCCCGAATTGAAAAAGAAAGCCCTGGTTTTATTGTGAATAGATTGATTATTTCTGGGGGGATGTATTTTAATTGGCTTCTTGATTATGCCATGGAAAAAGAAATTCCAATTGAAAATATTGATGCTGACATAGGTTCTTTACAGGATTTAGGGCCATTCGCAAAATGGGACTATTTGGGGCTAGATATAGTATATAATGTTTTAAAATATTTTGAAAAGGTTCTTTCCCCTGATTTTGCCCCTGGAGAAGTCCTTACGAACCTTTTTAATGAAGGAAACTTAGGAAGGAAAACTGGAAAGGGTATATTTGAATGGACAAATGATGGAAAACTTAAAGCAGTTGCAACAGAAAAAGCAAATCTTCTTAATATGGACCTTTTTTTTGCCCTTCAATTAAATGAGGGGTGTAAGTTATTAGAAGAAGGTATCGTATCTGGTTATAAAGTAATTGATGATACAATGTTCGCGGGAATGGACATGCCCGGTCCTTTCGGACCTGGGAAAAGAAATTATGAAAAATGGTCTAAACTTCTAGAGGATTTCGTTGAAAAGACGGGGAAGCAATATTTCAAACCATGCGAATTAATGAAGTCAGGTGGTTTTCTTAAAATGAGAAAATAATAGTTAATTCCTTAATGCTCTATAAAAATAGTTCTATTCTTTAGTGCATATTTTTAATGAAAATATCATTAATATTGATAGTCCATTTTAAAGAATTTACTAAATTTAAAATTATTTTAAGAGGAAAATTGAAAATGGTCGATTTAAGTAATATAAAGAACATTTCTGTTGTTGGTGCGGGGATGATGGGTCATGGAATTGCTCAAGTTTCATTAATGGCAGGATATAATGTTACTTTAATTGATAATAATGAAAAATTTGTTGATAACGGTGTTTCTAAAATTGAAGTGGGACTAATAAAAGTAGAAGCTAAAGGAAAATTGGGAGAAGGGATTTCTATTGCTGATCTTATGGCAAACTGTAAAACATCTACTGATCTGGCCTCTGGGGTTAAAAAAGCAGATTTTGTATTTGAAGCGGTTGTTGAAGATTTGGATGTTAAAAAAAATGTTTGTAATGTTGTTATGAATAATACTCCTTCTCACTGTGTATTTGCCTCAAATACTTCAACATATTATATAACAGAAATAGCAAAAGACTCAAAAAGACCCGAGCAAGTAATAGGAATGCATTTCTTCTTACCTGTCGTCCTTCAATGCTGTGTCGAAGTGATGAAGGGTGAGAAAACATCTAACGAAGCTTTAGATATTGGTGTGGCTATTGGTAAAAAGTTACCTTGTCTTAGAGGAAAAAGACTTTCAGTCCGAATTGAAAAGGAAAGTCCGGGATTTATTGCTAATAGATTACTAATCCCCCCCAATATTTACATTAATTGGGTACTTGATCAAGTATTTGAAAAAAATATTCCATGGGAACAAATTGATGCAGATGCCGGAGCAGGACAATTAATGCCTATGGGACCATGTCACTTAATCGACTATCTCGGAGTAGATGCTACTTACAATGTTCTGAAAAGTTATGAAAAATATATATCACCCGATTTTTCGCCTGGTAAAGTCCTTACCAAATTAATGACAGAAGGGAATTTAGGAAAAAAAACGGGAAAAGGATTTTACGATTGGACAAAAGGAAGACCAAAATTAAATTTGAGTAAAAAGGCTGGTTTATTTAATCCCGAAATTCTTATGGCTATCCAACTCAACGAAGGTTGTAGGCTTTTGGAAGAAGAAGTTGTTTCTGGTTATAAAATAATTGATGATGTCATGTTAAAAGGAACAAGTATGCCTGGTCCCTTTAGTGCCGGTAAAAATAATTTTGAAAAATGGTCTAAAATGTTACAAGATATTGTAGAAAAAACTGGAAAGAATTATCTTAAACCTTGCGAATTAATGAAAAATGGTCAATTTCGTAAAATGCGAAAATAAAACAATTAAAATATCGAAATATTTATTTTATTATTAAACGGATTATATTTTAACCAGAATAGGTGGAAAGGAATATTCCTTCTGAAACTCAAGACACTTCACCAAAAACGGGATTTGAGAAAATCGTAAATTTTTTCAATAATGATCTTGAAACAAATCATCCAATCGCTATTGCAGAGGTTTTAGATAAAACGGGGTTCTCTTGGAGTTTTGTTAAAAAGACTTTAAAAAAATTAAGGGAAGATGAGTATTGCGGCTTCCATTTTGAAAAATCAGGTAACACATGGATCGTTTGGAAAGATAGAGATAAAATTTTACCAAAAATGGATGATACATGCTCTCGTTTTTTAGAATAATGCATTTTAACTATTTTTTTTGCAGTTATAGAGTATAATTTACTTAAGCGGTAAAATGCATCAAAGATTTATATATAAAAAAGTATATAAAACAATTATGTCAGAAATTAAGGATAATGAAATTTCAAGGTCCAAAGGTTATTTCAGATATTTGATCTATATATTAATGCTGGCAAGTAAAATCGATAGCTACGTTACGATCGTGAATGGAATGTTTCCTTCAAAAATCGCTGAAGAATTTTTAAGCGGATATACAACAAACGAACAAAACGCACTTATGGCTATTGGAGCAAGCATAGCAAGTATGGGATATTATTTTATCTTTATAAATCTATACTTAGCAGATAAAATTGGAAGAAAAAAAGTGTTAGCTTATACTATCCTTGGCATGGCATTGTCGTGTTTAATGATGATACTATCTACTAACTTCTGGCAATACGTATTTTTCTGGGCATTATTGTAATTGTTCTTCAGTTCAGATCTGTGGGCAATTTATGTAAATGAAGAATCCCAGAAAGAAAAGCGTGCTTTTTATCAATATATAGTTCTGATTGGAGGGTTAATAGGACCAATATTAGCGATAATATTACGCTCTATTTTTATCACCGAAACAAGATCAGACTGGAGAGCACTATTATTAGTTCCAATACTTTTAGGAATTCCGTTATCTATTATTGTGCTGTTTATCCTTAAAGAAACTTCAAAATTTCAATTAATGAAAGAAGATATGTCAAAAATTGAGAAAAGATCATTCAAGGAAGATATACAAGCAATTTTCAAAACAGATCAACGAAAAGCCTACATTTCCCTTTTAATTATAAGCCTTGTGTTTGGAGCCGCAACAATTTGGAGGAATTTATTTGAAAAATATATAACAGATGTAGGTACATTGACTCAAGCTCAAATAAGTATCATTTTTATTTGGACTGTCTTTGCAGTTTTAATTGCTTATCTAATTAATGGTTTACTTGCTGATAGAATCGGAAGGAAACCTTTAGTGTATCTCTGGTCTTGTCTCTTACCAGTAGGAGTATTGACGTGGGTAATAGGAGTTCATGATCCACAAAATGCGTTTGTTATCGTACAAATAGGATTTGCCTTAATGCATGTATGCTTTTGGGGATTATTAACAATTATTAGTCTTATAACTATTGAAACTCTCCCAACCGATAGAAGAGCATCAGGGGTAGGACTTAGATGGTTATTTTTTGCTATTGAGACTACACTTGGACTATTATTAAGCAGTATATTCATTCTATTCTTAGGTTTAGGGATTGCTTTTATTATTTTCATATTAACCATGTATATAATTATACCTTTAACCTACTTAAGCTTAAAGGAAACGAAGAGGGTAGAACTGAGCGAAATTAAATGATTAAAATCTTTTAAATTAAACAATCATTTATAAAATTTTATTGAGCTTGAGAAACTCCATAATTTAGAACAAATGATGCTAAATACTAATCAAATCTCTAAAATAAAAGGACTCGATAACCTATTAAATTTAAGGTATGTGGAAATTGGTGATAATAAATTCTCATCTGTTCCTAATTTGAGTCACCTTAAAAAATTAAAAAGGGCATGTTTCAAATACAATTCCAACAACGGTTTATAAAAATCAAATTTTATACTATTTAATCTTTAACGTACTTATCTAAAAATCTCCCTTTTTGAAGAGTACGAATCTTCACACTATCTTTAAATGAAATGTTTAATTTTCCATATCAAAAATAATCAAAAAAAGTTATCCTACAAATTTTTGATTGAATCATAATTTTAGAGCATGAAATAAGTTGAAAGTTGAAAAATGTTCACAAGATTTAGAAAATGAAGTAATTTATGCGGGGCTTTGTATTCATTGTGGATCGTGCAATGCTTTCTGCCCCCACATGGATTTCAACAAAGAAACTGGAGCCGCGTTTGTCGTTGATGAGTGTACCGAAACAGTAGGGCTTTGCTATAATGCTTGCCCAAGAAGCTTTCTTCCTATTAGTGAGATTGAACAAGCCTTATTTGGTCAAATCCGCACCGATTTAGCTGTTGGGGTTTATAAGGACATTATACAAGTTAAATCTAGTAATAAAGATGAAATTTTATAC
>JAHQWS010000071.1 GCA_029856295.1 Promethearchaeia archaeon | reverse complement strand
CTATTTTATACTTTAATATTGGAATTCATTTTTTTAGAAAGTTGTAAGTATTACTAAGATAACTCTTAATCCTAAGATAACTCTTAATACAATTTTCACTTCAAAATATTAGAATATATAAGAAAAAAAAGAGAATTTATTTTTTAATTTTAATTTTATCGCATCCTACTTTGTTTCTCGATAGTATAAATAGATGTTAAGCACTAATAACACGATAAGAATTGTATTAGCAATCCAAGTGCTTGCTTGATTTGCTGCTGTACCAGGAATAGCGAATGCGCCCCATATACCTATGATTGTCATAAGTATTACCCATATGATTGCAATTTCCCAAAATATTTTTGCCTTTTCTAAATCATCTCGCTTAATAGCTAGTACACATCCAATTCCGAGAATTAATAAACTTGCACCAATTTGCCGATAACTAATTGGATTATACATAGCTACCTCGAATACTTGAGCATATATATCTGGTATTACTAAAAAAAGAAAAGCATAAATAAAACAAGGAATTGCATTCATAATAAATACAATTTTTACTTCCTTTGAGAGTTCTGCCATTCAATTCACCATCTCATTATTTTTTAAATTTTTTTTTATTGGAATTTCTTTTTCATAAAATAAGGTAACTAAATTAAGAATAGGTATTATATAAATATTCTTACATATATGTCTATTCTACAAAATTACTAATTTAAGATTTCAAAAATATTAAAGTATTCCTTTTTAGAGGTGTTTTATAACCATGTTGGAGTGGTTCATATTTTTATATTTATGTTTTTAATCAGATTAAAAAGTATAAATTATCTCATTATCTTTATGCTACAATTTAAAAAAATGGCACAAGACAAATTAGGTTTAAACGAGACTGAAGCACTCTGCTATGAACTGCTTCTTATTAAAGGCAAGATTACTGCTGGAGAAGTCTGTATTTACGCTAAGCTTGATGGAGAAACCGATTATGAGACAATTAAGGCGATTTTGGATAACTTTGTTGAAAGAGGTCTTGCGCAAAAACTCCCAAAAGCTAAGGGATTAGTTGATGTTTATACGGGAGTTCCCCCTTTCGAGGGATTAATAAAGCATTTAGATGATTTTTCTAAAGAGATCGGAGATCTGAAAAATCAAATTGACACTTCTTTGCAAACCCTCAGGAATGAGACCAAAAAAGAAGTTTCTGAAATTCGTACTAATGTTGAGACAATAATTAACGACGAGAAGGCTGCTATTGATAATGGCGTAGCTCAAGCCAATAATAATATTTCACAAGTTGTTGAAAGTTCTACTTCTGAATATAATGGAGCTTCAGACAATAGCAAGCAGAAAGCCGAGGAGCTTATCACTTCATCTAAAGCAAGTATTGGAGCAGGTTTCGAGAAATTTGAAAAAGAAAGTAAGGAAAATATCACTCAATTTAAAGAAGAGTCGATAAACCAGAGTAATGAGACAAAAGATACAATTGTTAGTAAATTTGGAGATTTGGATGAGGAGGTAAAAAACTTCTTTAACCTCTCAAAAGAACAATTCACGGGTACATTAAACTCGGCTAAAGATAAATCCATCATAGACAATAAATCACAGCAAGAACAGTCCTTGGAGAAAATTAATAATTGGAAAACCGAGACTTTTACTGAATTTGATAATTTGTCGAAAAAAAAAGGAGATACATTAGACATAAATCTAAGCAATTTGAAAACGAAAAATCTAGAAAATTCAAAAGCGCTTAAAGAAAGAATATCTGAACAAAAAAATAATTTCAAAACGAATATTGATAATAATATTACTACAAATCGGGATAAATTAAGCGAAGAACTCACAAAACTTGGTGAAGAAACTGTAAAAAACCTCTCAGAACTTCAAAACCAATTATCCCAAGCATTAGAACAAGGAGGCTCAACTGTAAACAGTACTTTAGAACAACAAAAAGATTCTCTTAATGATTATCTTACCCAAACTTCTACTAATTTAAGCAGTAGTTTCGGCGAACATATTATTTCCCTAGATTCAAGTTTAAAGGAACAAAAAGATAATTTCAGCAATAAAATGAATGAGCAATTAATTAAATTCTTGGAATTCGGAAAAACATTTTTTAATGAAACCAAAGATCAATTTGCAAGCAAAATCCAATCTGTAATTGAATTCGTCACAGAAAAATTTAAAGAATATGAAGTTGCCACTCAAACCCAATTTGATACAATTAAGAGCGAAGTAGATACAAAATTTAAGGAATTCTCAGGAAACCTTACCGCCGTTATTGAAAATCTAAGGGAGTCATCCTCATCAAACATAGGATTAATTGGAAATGAAGTAAAAGGAAAATCAGCTCAATTTACCGACGAAGTGAAGTCACAACAAGTAACTATGATAGAAAGCCTTGAAAATGAACTTGTTGAAAATACAAATAAATATTCTAATCAATTGGATACCGATTTATCTGAAATCGAAAATGGTACTGAGGGTGCTTTGAACGAGACAAAAGCGAATTTGGAAAAGACGATTACGGGATCTAAAGATGTTGTAAACAAAGTCATTTCTAAAGTTAGTACTGGATTTGATGATTTAGCAAATACTTTTGAAGAAAAAACAAACAGTAATGCAGAAGCCGTGATTACAGAAATATCGACAAAATCCGATGAAACAGAAGTGAAATTAACGGAAGCAATTACAAAAGGGACGCAAATAAGCACTGAACACTTTTCAAATTTCATAAAGAATATTGAAGGACCAACCAGTTCATTTAGTGAAAAACTCGGAACAACAGTAAATTCCTCAAAATCGAGTATTGATTCTAACCTCGATTCATTAAGGCAATCTTATTTAGAAACCATCGGTACTGCGGACGAGAATTTTATATCATCCGTTAACGGTTTAAATGAAACCCTTCCAAGTCAAATAAACAATATGAACAAAGAATTCCAAAGTTCTACTGATAAGGTGGGAAATGGTACTTTTAATAAAATTGATGATCTCACAAATCGAATGTTGGATTCTTTCGATAATGCTGTAGCAGGTGTCTCAGATCCCGTGAATAAAGCAGTTGAAATTGCAAATAACGGAAAGACTACTTTTGAAAACATCTGGAGTGATGTAAAATCAATGGAACTCCTCACAGCAGAAGGTACATGGCAAATTGTCACTCAGCATACAATTATAGCCTACCTTGAGGCTATGGTAAAAAGAACAAAAGCCCATTTATTAATCGTAATTCCCGATATGTCATTACTACCTGTAAATGCTATATTAAAAACGAAAATGATGCAAAAAATAACTATTGCATGCAAGATTACCGATAGAGAAATGGCAAATAAACTTGTTGAAAGGGATAATGTTGATCTACGTTCTATTACAGAGATGATTGTTTCCGCTATAGGTGCGAATAGAGACCAGGAAGAAGCATTCTATGGTCCATATACTGAAAACCCAAAAGAGATGGTATGTACAATAACCCAACAAGATGAGCTCATAAGAATTATTGCTGAAATGTTGTCAAGCTTTTATAGAGGCCGTTCTATAAAATATACTAAAAGCTAATTTTTTTTCTTTTTTATTTTATTTGAATTTCAGGAAGCTTTTTAAAATGAAAAAAAAAATATAAGATTTAGATTTGTTTAACTCCTTTCTATATTATTTTAGATCCCGATTATAGAAATAGGCATTAAGAATGATTAAAACGATTAACACTACGCTATCAAACCACGTTGTTTGTGTATATGTAGGCGAAATTGGAAGTACAATTAATTCCCATATGTTTAGGGCAAGGATTACAACACACCACAATATTGCAAATTCAATCAGAAATTTGACCTGTTCTACCTCTGCTCTCTTTAAAGCAACCAGAGCCATAATAGCAAGAACTAAAAGTGTTCCTCCAAATGCCCTCCAATAGTAAGGATCAAATACTAATGGATCAACTAAACTGGCATATGTTTCCGGTATTATTAAATAGAGAAATGTAAAGATGAGTGCAGCGATCGCATCAATTATTAATACTATTTTTACTTCTTTTGTTACTTCTGCCATTTATAAAATCATCTCTTGAGATTTTTAAAATATTTATTGGATTTGGTTTTTTTTAAATGAATTAAAATAATATTAAGATGGATGTTTATTTATATATTTTTATAAATTCAATAATAGACTTTCAGAAATTGGGCAAAAAAGAGTGTTTTAAATCATTTCTCAATGATTTTTATTCTTCAAAATAAAATTCCAGTAAACTAGTTATTTTGATATCCAGAATATAAGATAATCAAATAAATCATTAGACAAAGAATTATATTTCTAAAAATAAAAGAAATCATGATAAGCTGCTTTTTGATATGGGTGAAAAAATATTTCTTGAATTATACCCAATTCAATCAGTTTACCAAAAATCTGCTAATTATAAAAGAAAAGTGAGAATAATGAAAAAGAAATGGATTTTATATGGAGCAAATGGATACACAGGTAAATTAATTACTCAAGAAGCGATTTCACGCGGACATAGACCAGTTTTAGCAGGTCGTTCTGCTGAAAAAGTTATTCCTTTAGCTAATGAGTTGGATTTAGATTATAGGATATTTGACTTAAACAATAAAATTGATCTTTATAACACAATAGCTGAGTTTGATTTGGTTTTTCATGCTGCGGGACCTTATATCCATACGAGTGAACCAATGGTTCAAGCATGTTTAAAAGCAGGTACAAATTATCTGGATATAACAGGTGAAGTCCCTGTATTCGAACAGAACTTTGAATATGATGAGAAGGCCCGTGAAAAAGGGATTACTATCATTTCGGGAGTAGGATTTGATGTGGTACCCACTGATTGTTTGGCCAAACATGTTAGTGAACAGATTATTAATCCTACGCACTTAGAACTTGCCATTGCTGGTGAGGGCGGGGTGAGTCCTGGCACCTTAAAAACAATATTTGAGCATATATCTAGGGGATTATTAATTCGTGAAAACGGTAAGCTTTCAAAACTGACTCTTGGAAATGGAGTGCGTAAGGTGCGTTTCTCTGATAAAGTACGAAAAGTAACCCCTACAGTATGGGGTGATTTAGCTACTGCTTATATTACAACTGGGATTCCAAATATTATTGTGTATATGCCCTATTCAAAAACTATGGTTGACTTAATGAAAGTTTCAAGGCTAAAGAAAGAAAAAATTCATGAGTGGATCGAAAATAATATTCAAGGACCTAATGAATTTATGAGAAATACAGCACGTTCTTATATCTGGGCTCGAACAACAAATAATGATGGACAAGAAGCTCAAGCTTGGCTAGAAACGATGGAAGGTTATAAATTTACTGCTGTCGCAAGCGTTAGAAGTGTTGAAAAGGTCTTTGAATTATCTCCCAAAGGAGCCTTAACTCCAGCTTTAGCTTTTGGAAAGGACTTTATCCTTGAAATACCTGATACAAAACGTATAGATAGCCTTGAATTGTTGGTTAATTTAAATGATTAACGCTATTTTTTTCCTTAATTTTATTGAGTTTTAATTAAATAGTCTTAAATTGTTTCAAATATAATATTTTCTTAATTAGTGCCTTTAACTGATGATTTGTCTACTATGATGTTTGAAACTCTTAAGTTTGAATTGAATTCTAATGGTATTGGGATATTAACGCTCAATCGACCAGACAATTTGAATGCGATGTCATTTCAAATGTTCGAAGATCTAAATAACATCTTTGATCACTTGATGACGAATTTAGATTGTCGTGTTTTAATTTTAAAAGGAGAAGGACGTGCATTTTGTGCCGGATTAGATTTGAAAGAAATGAATGTGCTAAATACTAAAAGAAAACCGGAAGAATACAAGAAATTCTATTATTTGAATATCCCTGAAGTATTGAAAAATAGGATATACTTTCAATCTAGATTAAGCCGGGTCATCGTGAAAATGAGAAAAATAAGTCAACCTATAATCGCCATCATTCATGGGCCGGCTACGGGCGGTGGATTCGCGCTTGCATTAGCCTCAGACATAAGAATAGCAGGGGAAAAGGCAAAATTTAATAATGCGTTTATTAAATTAGGGCTTTCCGGTTCTGATGTGGGAACCAGCTATTTTTTACCCCGTTTAATAGGTTTATCCAGAGCTACTGAGATTTTATATACCGGACGATTTGTGGATGCTCAAGAAGCCGAAAACATAGGACTTGTCTTAAAAACAGTGATGGGAAATGAGTCTAAATTATTAAAAGCAGCGATGGAAATAGCAGAAGAATTACTACTAAAAAGTCCACTTGGGTTAAGAATGACGAAAGAGGCCATCAATTTGACGATGGATTCCCCCAGTTTAGAAACCATAATCCAGCTTGAAAATCGGGGACAAATGATTACTAGTGCCTCTAGTGATGTTTTAGAAGGAATGTTAGCTTTTTTTGAAAAAAGAAAGCCGAAATATCCTAAACTTTAATCGTGCTTTAAACAAATCAACTTTTAAAATGTTTGAAACCTTTAATTAAAACTATACTAAATAATCCTAACAAAAAAAAAAGTTAAAATTGATAAGAAAATGGAATATGAAACTCTTTTATTTGAGTTGAGAGAGGATGGGATCGGTATTTTAACCCTCAACCGTCCGGATAAATTAAATGCTATGAATTTTCAAATGATAGAAGATCTTCATCAAATCTTTGATGATCTAATGGTGAATTTGGATTGTCGCGTTCTCATATTAAAAGCTGCTGGAAGGGCTTTCTGCGCGGGATTAGACCTAAGAGAGTCTGCGATACTTCAAACTAAGAAGAAACCCCCGGAGTTGAAAGAAAAGTTTTTCTATGCAAGAGCTCCGGATAAGGATATAATCAAGGCAAAGATGTATGGGCAATGGCGCACTTCCCATTTAATTCCTAAAATGAGAAAGATTTCTCAGCCTATAATAGCAGTAATTCATGGAGCGGCTACGGGAGCAGGATTTACTTTTGCTTTAGCATCAGACATACGGATATGTGGCGAAAACGCTAGATTTGCAAATTCGTTTATAAATATTGGATTTTCAGGATCTGATTTAGCAAGTAGCTACCATTTACCACGATTAATCGGTATGTCAAGAGCTGCCGAAATTTTATATACCGGACGATTTGTAGATGCTGAAGAGGCAGAGAAAATAGGTCTTGTTTTTAAGCTGATAAAAGGTGATGATAGTAAGTTATTAGAAGGTGCAACAGAAATAGCTGAAGAATTACTTACAAAGAGTCCACTTGGACTTCGAATGACTAAAGAAGCAATTAATTTGACTATGGATTCTCCCAGTTTAGAAACCATAATGCAATTAGAAAATCGTTCACAAATGTTATGTTCGACTTCCTCGGATCTAATGGAAGGCATAAATGCATTTTTTGATAAAAGGAAGCCAAAATATCCATTAATGTAATTAACCAATGAGATTGTGATAAGATATGGAGTTTGAAACAATAAAATTTGAATTAAGAGAAAATGGTATAGGAATAGTAACACTAAATAGACCTGAAAAATTAAACGCAATTTCATTTCAGATGGAAGAAGATCTTCATGCGTTATTAGACCACTTGATGGTTAATTTAGAATGTCGGGTTTTGATATTAAAGGCAGAAGGAAAACATTTTTGCGCCGGAACTGATTTAAATGAAGGATTAATTTTGAATACTAAAAGAACCCCAGAAGGATATGAGAAGTTTTATTATCTGAATATTCCTGAACCTTTAAAAAGAAAGATGTATCATCAATGGAGAATAAGTCAAATGTACATTAAAATGCGCAAAATTTCGCAACCAATAATTGCAATTGTTCAAGGCGCTGCTGCGGGAGGGGGTTTTGGTTTTGCAATGGCAGCAGATATCCGAATCGTGTCTGAAGGAGCAAATTTTATAAACGCCTCAATTAATATAGGGCTTAGTGGAGCAGATGTAGGTGGAAGCTATTTCTTACCACGCCTTATAGGAAGGGCAAGGGCTGCTGAAATTTTATTAAGTGGGAGGGGTATAAATGGAATTGAAGCTGAAAAAATTGGATTAGCTGTCAAAATAGTTAATGAGAACGCTTTATTAAATTCAGCAATAGAACTGGCAGAAGAATTGCTAACCAAAAGTCCTTTAGGACTAAGAATGACAAAAGAAGCAATTAATCTTTCTTTAGATTCCCCAAGTTTAGAAAACATTTGTCAATTTGAAAATAGTTCAATTGTACTAACATTTTCTTCTAAAGATGTAAATGAAGCATCAAGCGCCTTCTTTGAAAAAAGAAAGCCGAAATACCCATTAAAATAATACTTTTCTTTAACCCATATCAACTTTTTTTGGAGAATAATGAACTGAATTAGGTTAGAATCTATGATTCCAGTAATAGTTGAGAAGTTAGAGAAAGAAAGTGTTAAAATTTACAGGATGGCAACATTAGATCTTCAAAATAAACCGGTCATCTGGGTATCTGCGTATTTAATAGATGGATTATTAATTGATTGTGGGCACCACCACGCCAAAGATGCTTTCTTGAACCACCTTGATTTCAATGAACTTGAAAAATGTGTATTAAGTCATCAGCACGAAGATCATTTTGGTGCGTGTCATGATTTAATAAATAAACACAATATTCCTGTTTATGCT
>JAHQWS010000070.1 GCA_029856295.1 Promethearchaeia archaeon | reverse complement strand
GTAGTATTTAGAATCGATTGTATAAATTCATTAATATTTTCTGAGAATGGTATGACATCTATCTTTTTTTGAAGTTTTGCCATTAAATCTTTTACATGTTCTCCAGCTTTACCTATAGCTTTTCCAACATCTTCCCTTTTTACTAAGAAAATAATTATTTCCGAGTGATTTTCTGGAGATTTAAATACTATACAATCTTTGATAATCGCTCCAGAAATATTATTAAATAACGAGATAAGTTCCATTGTACCCCTATCAATTTTTATATTCTTATTTAGCATTTCTTAATTTCCAGATTAACATTAATTTCTTTTAGTTTTTAAAGATAACAAATCAGAATCTCCCTGATCAATAATTCCAATCACAGAAATCATATAAGGCTTAGCACAAGCAAGTCCAAGATCCCAACTTGAACCTTTATACTTATAAATAAAAAGTTGATTTTTCATTAAAGAATTATAATAATTTAATTGACTTTCCAACTCTTTAGGACAATTGTTTGCAATTAATAACATCTTAAATGGATTTTCCCTTAGACCCCTTAAAATCTGACTTTTTCCATACACCATTTTTCCTGTCTTGTAAGCTACTTTGATATTTGTATCAATATCAAATACTTTTTTCTTTTTACGGGATATGTCAACAGAACTATCAGTCTTTTCGCTCTTCTTCTTCTTTGCCATAAGTAGCCATCTTTTTAATTGCTAATACCGTCTTTTTATTATACATTAATTAAGTAGTGATTAAAAAAATATATTATCATTTTAATTTTTTTGCCATGTTTTACATGTTCTTCTTTTTCAACACATCTAAATCAGTGTAATAAACAAACATAATTTTTTCTTTTAATATTTCCTGATTTACTTATTTCCTTTTATACTTTTTATAATTTCAAGATTTTTATCCAGATCAAACATTATTGAAACTCTACCCGTCCCAATGGGTGAAATTTGCCCAATAATGACGTTTTCAGGGATTCCAAGCAATTTTTCCTCTTCTCCGTATAGCCCCGCATCAAGTAATTGGTTTACGGTCACTTCAAAGGCAGCTCTGGCAAAAACACTTGATTTTGAACCAGAAATTCCATGCCTCCCAATTGATTGAATAGTCCCGGATACACACATGAGATCAGATAAAATTAGCAAATGTCTTAAATCAACATCCAATCCTTGTTGTTCAAGAACTTTTTGAGATTCTCTAATTATCATGTTTCGAGCAGCTTCTATACCATATAATTTTTCAACTTCATGAATATGATTTGAAACTGTACGTGTTGCGTCAACTCCTTCAATTTGCACTACTCCTTGGAGATTAGTCCCCTCTGTTTTAATGACCCATTCTTTTTTAACCTCTTCTAAAGGCATTAATAGTCCTCTTTTAACACCTCTTATGCCCTTTACAACTTTTTTCAGAATTTTTTCTCTGATTTTTTGTAAGCTTTGCAAATCCTCAATTCCAGGGTCGATAATTACAGAATTTCCTTCTCTTCTAATTGTTCCTTTTTTCTTATATCTTTTTAAAATTTCAGGAATTTCATCAATATCTATTCCTTTGTTTTCACAGATTTCGGGTATAAGGTTAATAATTATCTTCCAGTCTACATAATCTAAATCTACATCATGAGTAATATTCTCTATTCTGATTTGTTCTATACGATTGTGAACTTTAATTGCAGTTTCTTCAGATTCGCCATACTCTTTTTCTAAAAATACTTCCATTTGAGGAGTTGAAGGGAATCTTCTAGCATCAACAATTTCTATTAAACGGGGAAGTCCTTGCGTTACGGAGAATTCTTCTACTCCGGCATAATGAAAAGTTCTTAGAGTCATTTGAGTTCCAGGTTCTCCAATGCTTTGTGCAGCGATTACTCCACAAGCCTCCGAAACTTCTATTTTTGCATTACTGTAATTTATAAATATTTTATTTAAAAAGTATTCGAGTTGTTCTTCTTCTAACTCTTCATCTTTTATCTTTTCGTTAATTTTTTCAATTAAATCTTCTGGAATCCCATCATCTTGTAATTGTTTTAAATTTTCTTCTAAAATTTTTGGAGTAACTTTAACCATTTTTAATACACACTCATTTTTTAATATTTATTATCCAAATTTTTCTACTTTCCAATCTACATAACCTTTTGTTACTTTTCCCCGCCATATAGCATTCTTTCCAGTTTCCACTTTATACTGTGCTTGAAGTGCGTCTTCATCCTGTTCATCGGCAGTTGATTTACCTTTTTTTTCTTTTACTTTAGTTTCTTTGGCAGGAGCCTTTTTGACGGGAGTTTTTTTGGCGGGAGTTTTTTTGGCGGAAGTTTTTTTGGCGGAAGTTTTTTTGGCGGAAGTTTTTTTGGCGGGAGCCTTTTTGACGGGAGCCTTCTTAGACGCAGCTTTTTTTGGTATAGATCCACTTTTGATTTCATCTTGAATTTTTTGAACATCAAGAGCTTTTGCCTTAAGTAATAGAACATCCAAATTAACAGCATTTCCATGGTCTGTATGCATTGGATCTATTCCATCATCACCATAACTAAATTGTATGACATTTTTATCAGAGTTACGAACAGTGCCATCGTTTTCAATGACCATATCTTGTAAGGCATTTACTAATCTCCGTTGCATATATCCACTTGTAGAAGTTCTTACAGCTGTATCAACAAGACCCTCACGACCTCCCATCGCATGAAAAAAGAATTCTGCAGGACGGAGACCATTTCTATATGAGGCTGTAACAAAACCTCGGGATCGCGGACTAAGATCATTTATTTTGAAATGGGGAAGCGTTCTTTGACTATATCCCCTGTTAATTCTTTCACCTCTAATTGCTTGCTGTCCTACTACAGCAGACATTTGCCCTAAATTTAAAATGTTACCTCGAGCACCTGATTTTGTCATGATAACAGAATGAGCTTCATCTCCAATATAATGTGCCGCAGTTTCTTCTGCTTGTTTACGTGCTTCTGCCAACACTTGTCTTATTCTTAACTCTAATGTTTCTCTCATAGAGCGCCCTGGGGCTCTTTTTAAAATTTTTGTATTATTCTCATCAAATGCTTTTATGAGTTTATCAGCTTCTTTATTAGCGTCATCCAATATTTTTTGAATCGCTTCATAAGCCACACCTTTTACATAAACCTCATCTAAACCCATTGTCATCCCGTTTTGACGAATAACATAGAGAAGCATTTTAGTAGCATTATCTAAAAATTCTCTTCCCCTTGCATTGCCATGATCTTTAATTATTCGCGCTAATATACTATTTGATTGCATAGCACCAAATGAATTTTCGTCAATTGTTCCAGTAATCAATTCACCATTTTTAATCATTACATAAGCATCAAATTCGCAGTCTTTTCCTTTACATACATCGCATTTTTTACAAAATTTAGATCTTACTCTTATATTTAAATCATCTGGAAATAATGAACTAAATATTTGTTTTCCAGAATACCTAGGTTCGGGATCAGTAGTGATTGGTTTTAAATGATCTAATTGAAAATCGGGATTAGTTTCAAAAATTCCACCCATATACAATAATTTCAAGGTATCTTTTTTATTGTATAATGACTCCTTACTTGTAAATTGAAATACAGATGATATAAAATCTTGAATTCCTCCTAATATGGGCCCTCCAAATCTAGGTGATAAAATATGCTCTTGAACTTTAAGCAATAATTCCGCTTCTGTACGAGCTTCTTCACTTTGAGGTACATGTAAATTCATCTCATCACCATCAAAATCAGCATTATACGGTGGACATACTGTTAAATTTAATCTAAATGTTTTTCCATCCATTATTTTCACTTCATGGGCCATAATTGACATTCTATGAAGAGATGGTTGTCGATTAAATAGAACTAGGTCTCCATTATTTAGATGTCGTTCAACTGTAAATCCCGGAGCTAGCATATCAGCGATTATTTTTCTGTTTTTTACATATCGAAGATCAATTCTTCTTCGATCATTTCTAATTATATAGTTTGCCCCAGGATGTCTTATAGGGCCATTTAGAACTAACTGTTTCATTTCTTCAATATTCCAATCATTTACATTTGTTGGAATTGTTAGTATTTTGGCGACATCTTGTGGAACCCCTACATCATTAACACTTATATATGGGTTTGGCGAAATTACACTTCTTGCTGAAAAATCTACTCTTTTTCCACTTAAATTACTTCTAAATCTTCCTTCTTTACCTTTTAGCCTTTGAGTTAATGTTCTTAAGGCTCTGCCTGAACGATGTCGAGCGGGAGGGATCCCTGAAACTTGATTATCAAAATAAGTAGTTATATGATATTGCAATAACTCCCATAAATCTTCAACGATTAAATGAGGAGCGCCAGCATCAATATTTTCTCTTAAACGCTGATTAATTCTAATAACATCTACTAATTTATGGGTTAAATCATCTTCGGATCGGATTCCACTGTCTAAGGTAATTGAAGGTCTTGCACATACAGGAGGTATGGGCAATACTGTAAATATTACCCATTCAAGTCGAGCATTAGCAGGAGAAATACCTAAAATTCTAAGGTCAGGATCTTGTATTTTTTTAAGACGCTCTAATATTTCTATAGGAGTTAGCCTGCGCGATCCCTTATTTTCTTCTTCTTCATAAAAGGTTGTTGGTTTTTCAATTATAATTTTCTTTTTAATAGCTCCACAATAAGGACAATGTTTTGCTTTTCTTGCTTTTTTAAATACCATTTTCGTAAAATCTTCCTCATCCTCAAACGAGATTTGAATGTGCTTTGCGTGTTCCTCTCTAAATTCTTCTTTTTCCTCATCTGTTAGCATTAATTTTGAGCATTCTGGACAAATGGAGCGTAAGACTTTTAATACTTTCTTCGCATATCCTACATGGATTACGGGTCTTGCTAACTCTATATGCCCAAAGTGCCCCATACAATTGCTTACAAGATTTCCGCAGGTTTGGCATCTTTGACCGGGCTCGATTGTCCCTAGGCGCTGATCCATAAGTCCTGAAGGAATAGGTAGGCCATCTTCATCATAAGTGTCTGCTGTAATAATTCTTGCAGCTGACATTTTTCTAATCTCATCCGGACTTAATAATCCGAATTTGATTTTCTCAATCATTTTTGTTCTAGAAAATGTATAACTCATAGGAGATAACATCCACTAATTTCTATTTGAAATTCTAATACTTTTAAAAAAAAAGTTGACAACTCTTGCACTATGAGAGAAAAAATACATTAAAAAATAAAAATTTTTTGGTTTTAGAGCCAATATTTATCTTTTTTTTTATTTTTATATATATAAGTACTATTTAATTAAAAAGCCCTTTTCTAAAAGGTTTGATTTTATGCTTATTTTCGATTAATGTGAATTAACCATGACCAAAAAATTATTCTGGACACAACCTTATGAAAAAGAATTCGAAGCAACAATAATAGCAGTAAGGAAAGAGGGAGTCGTCCTCGATCAAACTTTATTTTACCCTAGAAGTGGCGGGCAAGCAAGCGATCGGGGCATTCTAAAAGTAGGTAATTTAAAATTTGATGTTGAGACTGTTTCGAAAGAAGGTGATGATATTATCCATCAAATCGCTACTGATTTCCGCGATCATATGAACATAGGAGACAAAATCACAGGGATCATTGATTGGGAATATAGATATGGTCTAATGAAAGCTCATTCATCTCAGCACCTATTCTCGGCGATCGTGAAAAAAAATTTTGAAATAGAGACGGGTCGTGTCGATATCAATTTTGAAGAAGTCACTCTTGAATTATCTAAGAGATTGAGTTATGATCAATTGAAAACAGCTTATATGGAAGTAAATTGGATTTGTTCTGTTGATAATATCAAAATAATTGGAAAAATGCTCTCTTATGAAGAAGCGGTCAAGTTCCAAGAAAAAATAAGAGGAACGGAATTGCCTAAACACGATACTATCCGTCTTATCGAAAGTGAAAATTGTGATTTAACTGCTTGCGGAGGAACCCATGTTCAAAACTCTACTGAAATCGGTCCTTTATTCATATACGAATTTAAGAGGGGGACTGATATTAAGTATAAAGTTGGTGCGAAAGCTTTAAAAGGATTATCAGAAATTATAACGGATATTTTAGAATTTAGCGATTCAATAAACCAACCAATAATAAATTTAAAAGAAAACTTTAAAAAACGCTCGGATCTAATTGCTAATTTGCAGAGGGATAACATTGACCTTACAATTAATATTTTACACAAACTTTCTGAATATCCTAATTTAAAAATAGAAAATACCGCCATAAGTTATATAGAATTTCAAGTTGATAATAAAACGCTTTCTAAGGAGTTCAAAAATTTTCCACCAAATTCGCTTCTTGTTATTAAGTTAGAAGAGAAAAAATATAAAGTGTTCTCAAAATGTAAGAATATCGTAGCTAACGAGGTTATACAATATCTAATCGAGAGATATGGGGGAAAAGGGGGAGGATCAAATCAATCTGCTCAAGCACTATTAGATCATACACCTAAAGATATTTTATCTGATCTTAAATCATTTCTTACATAGGTTTGGAGAACCTTTTAATAGAAAAGTAAGAAAAAAAAAGAAGAAATATTTTTTTAATATTTAATGAAGATCCATGGCCTTCAATTGCTCTTCAAGCCATATTTTCTTCTCGCCTTTAATGTCATAAATCTTCCAAAATAGAAGTGACCCCAACGCCGTACTTATCACTGGAATAATAGATATTGTTAACAAAATCCCAAATTCAGCTAATGGAGGTTGCATTCCTTTTCCTGTTTCTGCAGCGGGATTGAAGTTTGTTATAGCATGAATATATACTACCAATATGGTAAAAAGAATTATTGTAAGACGTGCAAAAAATACATTTATTCCTACATAAACGCTCGAATCCCTTTTTCCCGTTTCTACCGATATACTGTCTAATGCTTCAGATAAAATTGGTGAAAACATTACCCACATTGCTCCGTTTCCAAACCCTATGATAAAAAAGAAGATTAATGACGTACCTACATCTGTAATAAAGAATAAAGGAATTGTGCAAACTGCTTCGGTTAATCCTCCTATTACTGCTGTTTTTCGGAACCCAATTTTTTTTGATATTGGAGTAAATACTGGAATAGCTGCAAAAATACCCAATATAACTGCTATGTATATCAAAGTCATTGCACTTGCTTCAACGCCCAAAATCCATTTTACATAATATGGTACAGAACCCAATACAAAGATATCCCAAGTTTTACTTGAAAAAAATAAAATAAGATAGGCTAGAAATGCTTTGTTTTTGACTGCAATTTTCAACGACTTAAAAAATGAGGTTTGTTTTACTTCACCCTGTGCTACCTCTAGGGCCTTTCGAGCAGGGTCTTCTCGAGCTCCAGGAATAACAATCAGTCCCGCAACACAACCGATAATAGCCATAACTAAACCCATAATTGCATAAGATTCGATGTTATCAAACTCGTAGATTAGAGGGGGAATTAAGAAGCCAACTATAACACTCATTATACCAAAAACTAATTTGTATACATTCGCTTTTCTACGAGCATCATCAGATCTAAACTTTTCCGGATACATTGCTTTCCAGCTGATAGAAAACATGGAATAAAAAGTATCGGCGAGTGCTAATATGACGAACATCCATAAGAAAAGAGCCACATGTCCAAGACCTCGAGGGGGCGAAAATAATAAGAAATAGCATATATACAATGGAATTAACGTGAATGCCAAAAATGGGAAACGTTTACCCCATTTACCCCAAAAGTTTCTTGGTTTTTCCATAACATATCCTAATAAAGGATCATTAACAGCATTCCAAATTGCAAATAACACATTTGCTAATAGAAGAAAAATGCCCGGTAACAATAATTCTGTTTCATAAAAAAAGAAATATAGGCCTGCAAATGCATTTTGTATTAATTCTATACCGAATGAGCCAACTCCAAAAGAAGCCATGCTTTTATGAGATTCGTGCCAATCTTTCCAATCATCTAATTTAGCTTCGCTTGTCATTTTAATACCTATCGAAAATTGTTTTATTAAAAATTTTTATCAAAAAATTATTATTAAAAATTTTTATTAAAAAATTATTATTAAAAATTTATATTATTATTATTATTTATTAATGTTTGTTGAATTAGATGAAAAATGTCGAATAAGTTAAATAGGTTTCCTAAGTTTTATTCTGACTCAGAAATAGCAAAAGAAGCTATTGAGTTCCTACAACAGAATATTCGTGTTGATACTACAAATCCTCCCGGAAATGAAATGGTTCTTGCTAGAATTGTGCAAGAGAAGTTTGAAAATGAAAAAAATCCCTTAATTAACACTAAGATAATTGAAACTAAACCTGGGAGAGGTAATTTAATTATAGATATTGAAGGCTCGGACCCAAATAATAATCCTTGTTGGGGTTTTGCATCTCATTTAGACGTAGTACCTGTGGATGCCTCAGAGGGTTGGGAATATCCCCCCTGTTCTGGAGAATTAGTGCAAATGGAGCACGATAAATTCATTTGGGGTAGAGGTTCATTTGATATGAAACAAATTGGGGTCTCTCATACAATTGCAATTCTAACTCTTTTACGCGAAGGATTTCAACCTAAAGGAAATATTAGGTTAGTATTTGAAG
>JAHQWS010000069.1 GCA_029856295.1 Promethearchaeia archaeon | reverse complement strand
CCTATTATGCTCTCATTTAAATTTTCTGTAATAATTTGTAATAAATTAACAATTATTTATAATGTTTTTAATGTTTTTAAAAATTTCTTGTTTAATCCTATGGTTTTCAATCAAATTTATGAAAGTTATTTAGGAGTACTTATAAAATAAAATGAGAAAAAAACATGATTGAAATAAAAAATAAAAAAATACTTTGATAATTAAAATTATTCTTGTCTCGCTGCCTTCTCTAATGCATTTAATTGTTTTTGCAAAACTTTAATTTCTGTTCTAAGTGGTTTAATTTGAGATTTTTTATCAGTCTCAATTTGTTTGAATTTTGTTTTAAGAGCATTACCTTTTTCTTTATTTAACATTTTAAACTCTTTTGAAAGAGCTTTTACTGTAGCTCTTAATTCATTCTTTTTAGCTGCCCATTCTGCAGCTTTTTCAGTAGCTTCATCTA
The DNA here is from genome assembly GCA_029856295.1 of Promethearchaeia archaeon. GTDB lineage: Archaea > Asgardarchaeota > Lokiarchaeia > Sigyniarchaeales > SOKP01 > LW40-45. Next base: position 8,328 of record JAHQWS010000069.1, on the reverse strand, counting down.
GCTTAGATTGTTCACTGTCTAAACTTGATTTCACATCAGCAATTTTGGAATCATATTCAACATCAACTTCATTTTCAGCAGAAGCATCTTTTTTCGCAGCCTCTTCTTCTATTTTAGTTATACCATCTTCTTTTGCCGAGATTTGACTTCTTAAATCACTTTCGGTCATAATATTTCATTCTCTCTGATTTGACTTTTTTACCATTTAAATATCTTTTTGAATAATGTGTAACTTTCATCTTCATTCTTTTTAATTATTAGCTTTTTAGCTCATGCTAATATTATATTTTAATGAAAGCTTAATTTTACTCCTTTTTTATTATCTTTCTTTTATTTTTCTTTCAATCAGCTATACTTCTTAAGAACATTTAATTATTCGTAAGTTATGTCTCAAAAAGAGAATATAAATAGAAAAAAAAATTAATAATCCAACTTTTCTCCTAAAGCGAGTCTCGCTAAATCACTTATAAAGTAAGATTTCATTCCCTTACCGGTTACTTTCCGATCTAAAGTGTCTTTACACATAGGACAGTTAAAAATGCATACTTCTGCTCCGTAATCTACCATATCCTGAATATTATCATTTTGCGTTTTCCGAACCAGTTTTGAATGTCCTCTCATTCCAAAGGGAGCAGCGCAACATATGCCGTTTTCTCTATCAAATTTCCTTGCGACTCTTTCTACTCCAATTAATTTACATACATTATCGAGCATCTCATTAGTTTCAGGTACGTATCTATTGGAACAATTTCGCTGATAAGCTGCTTTTAAATTTAGCTTAGTAATTTCGGATTCATGTTCTTTAAGATAATTATACACATATTCGAAAATATGGACGGGTTTAAAAGGTACATCAAGGTTATTTCTTTGACAATAAGAAGTATATAATCCATAGCATTCATCATGCCAACAAATAACTTCTGTATCTTTTGAAACTCCAGTTTTTCTAAAGTTTTCAAGGATAACAGGAACACGTTCTTTAATGATAGAAGGTTTCGCTACATGTTGATATACCAATTGGCAAAAATAATGTAAACCACCCACGGATTGTAAATTATCAAACATAGGTCCCGCCATTTCTTTTGCATTGGTTCTAGGAAATGCACATTTATTCAAAATTGGTTTTTCGGGATCAATAGGTCTTGCTTTAAATTCTCCCTTTGCTGCATACATATTAATTGAGTTCTGAGCAATAGTAGGTGAAATATTTTGAGATTGAAATCTTTCCTGTAATTCATTTATCAAGTCAAAGGGATGTGAGTTATAGGGACAATACTCATCACATGAAAAGCAAAGCATACAATCTTTTAATATGCGACAATTTTCATCTTCATTGATTAATTTATTGATTTCTACTCTTGCAGCCTCAACATTTTCGAAATTTATCCATTGACATTTCATCATACAGTCAATAGTTTCGCATTTTGCACAATTTGATTTATTAAACATAATTATTTAACTCCTTTCTATAAATAAAAATAGGTTTGATTTAGTAAAATCAAGAATTATATTTATTGATTATTTTTCAATTTATTTAGAATTGAAAATTGGAAAAAATAAGGAAAAGAAAGAAATTAATTTAATTTAATTAAAATAAATTGAAATGAACTACAGTTTCTATTCAATAACTTCGTCTAATGCAAGTCTACAAAGATCACTCAGCAAATAATTTTTCAGTCCCTTTCTTTTTGTTTTTGAAGCTAAACTTTCTAAACACATTGGACAACTATATACTACTGCTTCCGCCCCATATTCCAGCATATCGTTGGTATTATCATTTTGAGCTTTTCTCATTAATTTACCTTTATTAAACAGAGCAAATACACCTGCGCAGCACATGGCATTTTCTCTATCATATTTTCTTGGAACTCTTTCAACACCAATTAGATCACATATTTTATCTACATATTTATCAACTTCGGGAATAAACCTGTTCGAACAACTACGTTGGTATGCCATTTTCATGTTTAATTTCTTTATTTCCGATTTATGGTCGTTCAAATAATTGTATAAGTACTCATATATATGAATTGGCTTAAAATCTGATGGGAGTTCTATATTATTTCGTGGGCAATAAGAAGCCCAGAACCCATAACATTCATCGTGAAAACATATCATTTCCTTGATTCCCTGTTTTTTAATAGCGTCTATAATTATAGGAGCTCTTTCTTTTATTACAGAATCTCGCGCATAATGATGATAAATTAAATTGCAAAAATAATTAAGACCACCAACATATTGTAAATCATCAAATAATTTCCCTTGCATATTTTTTGCGTTTGTTTTTATAAAAGCGCATTTGTTAAGAACGGGCTTGCTAGAATCAATTTCTTTTAATCTTAATTCATCATAAGGTTTATATCTCTTTATTGTAGCATCAAGTAAATGGGGATTAATATCCAAGGAGTTATATTTCTCTTGTAATTCTGTTATTAAATCAAAGGGATGAGAACCAAAAGGACAATATTCATCACAAGCAAAGCAGGTGACACACTCACTTAATACCCTCGAATCTTCACCATTGATCATTTTTGTCATTTCTGCCTTAGCAGCATCCTTAGCATCAAATTCAATCCATTGACAGCGAGTTAGGCAATCAATATTCTCACATTCCGCACAATGAGATTTATCAAACATCTACTCCACCTTTTTCAATTTTTATGATTTTATTTAGTATTTTTTGAATAATTATTATGAATAATTTAAAGTACCTAAAAGATATTTTGAGTTTTGTACATAAAAAGATATTTTTATAATTAACTTATGGCTTTTCATTCCTTGAGAATAAATTCCCAAGCACAGTAATATTCGTCTGGATGATCGTCGGGCGGGCAACATATACAGTTGGTTTCAATTCGGGGATCTATTGTCTTGGCAAAATCGCCGTATTCAACTAATCCAACCCCTTTACACGGAAAGTCGGTCAACCCCCTCATTTTCCTCGCGTATTGAACTCGACAATTATTCATTCTAAAGACGCAACGATGTTCAGAACTCTCCACGACTTCTTGAACATTAATATTTGCATACATTCTAAATTGTAAAGCTTTAATTAATGCAGAGATCCCCCCATTTTCAGGAAGATTAAATGTCTGCATGATTCTTTTGGCTTCAATTACGGTAAACCGTTTCCATTGTTTAATATCGAGTTCTATGGCTTTTTCTAATCCGTAGTCTTTTTCAACCGCCTGAAACCAGGTCCCATCTATTGCAAGCCAATTTTTTGATATACTTTCGATGTAATTGATCAATTCCTCTTTAGAAAGCTTCAGTAATTGATCGTTCAAGTTTATTCATATCTCAAAAGTTAATTATATCTTAATCTGGAAAAATTTCTTTAATTTAAATATTTTAGGTTTAAATTTATAACAGATAAAGGCTGTACACATTTAAAGTAAATTTTAATAAACATAAAGATAGAAGAGAAATTATTAATGAATAGTTTAGCAAATTTTAAAAATGTTAAAAGGATAAAACTAAAATGAAGAAATACCTTGAACGTGCCAAAGAAATCGATGTCTTTGGACAGTATGAAGTTATCGTTACAGGAGGGGGAGTAGCAGGACTTGTAGCTGCGATCGCAAGTGCTCGTAATAAAGCAAAGACTTTACTCATAGAAAGATTTGGGTATCTTGGAGGAACGGCAACAGCATCATTGATGATTAATATAAACGGCTTTCGAAATCAAGTGGAACCCGATACCTTACAGACTGTGAAGGGTATCGCTCAGGAAATTATTTTAGAATTACATAAAATCAATGGTTTAGGCAAAAGTCCATATCCTCAAAAAGAATATGATATTGAAAAAGGGGAATTAAGTTATTCTTATTGTATAGACCCTGAAAAATTCAAATATATTGCCTTAAAGCTTGTTCACGAATCTGGTGTAGACATTCTTTTTCACACGTATTTTTCTGATGTAATAATGGAGGGAAACAATTTAAAAGGAATTGTCGTTGAGAATAAATCGGGCCGAGGAGCGTTTTTTTCCAAGGTTTTTATTGATGCTACGGGAGATGGTGATGTTGCGGCAAGAGCAGGAGCCCCGTTCTGGGAAGCAAAACCTAGCGATTACGCATTAAAAGATACCATCATGTATAAGATATCCGGCATTAAAGATGAGGAGTTTGGAAACTGTCGCTACGGAGATAGCTCAGTTGTCTGGGGTCCAGGTTATGGATGGGGACAAAACGACATGTGGAAGATATCCAAAGCCGAAATTCAATCAAGACTTAAAGTTTTTAAACACTTCAATAGAGTTTTGAAATTAAACCCACAATTGATTCAAGCAGGAGCATATCTCGCAGAGACCCCGCCTCTAATCGGTATTCGTCAAACGCGTTTTATTGAAGGAGAGTATAAGCTTACTGCTGAAAATGCAATAGAAGGAAGAAAATTCGACGATGTTATTGCTATTAGCTCAGCCCCAATTATACATTATTATGGATATAGACGATATTTAGAACATGAGGGGTATGATATTCCTTATAGATGTCTGATTCCCAAAGCGATTGATAATTTATTAATAAGTGGGCGATGTATTTCATCAGAACAAGAGCCTTTTGAATCACACCGTTCTATGGCACCAGTTATGGCTGTTGGGCAAGCCGCTGGGACTGCAGCTGCTTTATGTACTATACATGCCGTTAAACCGAGAGAAATAAATATCTCATTATTACAAAAGACATTAATTAATCAAGGTCAAGAATTAAGGAAAAATATTTGATTAATAATTTTCAAAATTCCCTTTAGTTTAAATCAGCTTTGGGTTCTCTAATGGGTTTTAAAAGGACATCATTATTTACTAAGATTTCCTGAAGTTTTTTGACGTCAATATCTCGAGGAGAACATCCTTCCGCAATTGCTATTGAAGCTGCCGTTCCAGCTGCTTGTCCAGTTATCATAGAACAAACAGTATTTCTAGTCGCAGCAAATGCAATATTGTCTGGAGATATTGTTCTTCCTGCAACAAGTAAATTTTCTATTTCTATAGGGAGAATTGCTCTATATGGAATATCAAACGCGCCTGAATTTTTTACATATAATTTACTTATGTCAATGAAAGAAAAACACCCAATTTGATCTTCAAATTTGCGACCTTCGAGGCAATCATCTTTTGATAATTCATATTCACAATGGATTGCTCTTGTGCGTCTTTGTCCTACATAAGGAGAAACCCCGGCAGCGTAGCAACCTTGACATCCATCGATTTTAGCGCGAAAAAAATCAACAATTTCTAATAATGTATTACGCATATAGACTTCAGCATCCGTTAATTCTTCGGGATCTAATCCATCATTTGGTCCATAGTTAATACAATTACAATACGTAAGCTCATTTGGACATAGTGATGCCGCATAAAAAAAATACGCTTTTTTAAAACCTAATTTACGTATATTAAATTTTAATCGTACTAATTCTGGTTTGGACCCTCCTGGTTTAACAGCATGTCCTAATATTATTATGAGTCCTTTCTTTTCCAAATCATCTTCCATCTTAGCTAAATCAATATTACATAAACGAAATGTAAACCCTGCGGGATAGGCTCCAGGTTCATTTGCTTTAAAATGTTTGAATGAAGCACCTGCATATGCTGCGAGATCACCGTCTCCAGTACAATCAATATATTGTTTAGCTGCTATAAAAGTAAAGCCAGCCTTGTTCCATACGAAAGCTCCTTTAACTTTATTATTAGCAGTTTTTACTTGAATAATTACACTATGAAGTAATAATTTTACTCCCGCTTCTAATAACATCTCATTTAGCACAGCCTTGGTAATTTCAGGTTCTACAATTGATATAATACTGGTGTGATCACCAAATTTTTCGACGCGAATATCTTCAATTGCTCCCCCCTGCAGTTGAACTCGATCAAGCAGTTCCTGGGCAATTCCTTTCGCAACCCTTAACCGAGGTGCCCCAGGTGTAGCATCAAAAACGTTAAAGAAATTATGTAACACCACAGCTCCAATTACTCCTTGTCCCCCTAGATAACCTTCTTTTTCAATAAGAATTGTTTTTGCTCCATTTCTAGCTGCTGAAAGTGCAGCAGCAAATCCAGCTAATCCTCCTCCAGCTACTAAAACATCGTAATTCTCCACTTCATTTTGAATATCAAAGTTTATATCCATATCTCTTTTCACTTTATTGTCTAAGGTCTTAAATTATTAGAAAATTTATTAGCAATTAAATCTAAATAAGTATATTAAGTATTTTTTAAAAATAATTTTAATTTCAAGAAAAGGTGTTCCATAACTTTGAATAATAATACAATTAACACAGACTCAAATAAAAAAGGACTAGAAAACATCGGAGCTGAAGAATCAAGACATTCTAAATTAACCTATTTATCTTTTAGTAGTTATAACTTTGCAAGTTCTTTTATTGGAGCAGCACAACTTATTTTTCTTTTCTTTTATTATGAAGCAGTTATTGGATTAAATGCTTGGTTGATCTCCATTGCTTTAATAATAGCATTCGTATGGGATGCACTTAATAATCCTTTAATGGGATATTTGACGGATCGTAATACAAGATTTACGAAAAGATGGGGAAAGCGGTTTCCTTGGATTATTATTGCAATATTACCATGGTGTTTTTCAGTTCTTTTGATCTATAATCCTCCTAATGTTGATCCTGGCACATCACAAGGATCATGGATGCTATTCGGATGGTTAGCATTTTCTTTATGTTTAGCTGATAGTTTTGAGACTATTATCTATGTAAATGCTGGTCATCTGAGAGCAGATAAATTTAGAACTGAAACAGAGCGAAGAAACTTAGCTGCATACTCCACTCCAATTGAAATAATAAGTAGGGTTTTCGGTATGCTTATACCTCCTCTTCTTATTGCGGCAAATACAGGAAGGCAGGGCTATGTCTTTATGGCCGTTATAATTGCTTTAATTGGTCTCTTAGGCTGTTTTTTATTCGTTCCTGGAGCTCGTGAAGATAAAATAATGATTGAACGATATTATATAGCCGAACCAAAAAAAATAGGTTTTATTGAAGGTTTGAAAGAGTCTATTATGCTTAGGAGTTTCATTATTTCTATTATTTTATATACTTCATTTGTGGTTGTAACCGAAATGCTAACAATGAATGTGATTTATGTAGTAATTTTTGTATTGCGAGAAGATCCTTCTATAACAACATTAATTTTTGCTTTTTTTCTTTTAGGTGCCATAATTTCAGTGCCATTCTGGGTTAAGATAGCTAAAAAGCTAAATAATAATAAAAAAACGATGTCTATAGGAGGATTCTGTTTATCTGCTGCTTTAATACCATTAACTTTTTTCCAGACGATATATGATTTTGTTATCTTTACTTTTATTCTGGGATTTACACTGGGATGTTGGTGGACTTTATTTTTCCCGGTAATTCAAACCAATGTTATTGATGATTTCATGGTGAAGAAAAAAAAGGATCAAAAAGGAGTGCTTATAGGGCTAACTACCTTTATTCCACGTCTTACTGCAACTTTAACTGTCGTAATATTCGCAATAGTTCATGAGCTCACTGGATTCGTACCAGGTTATGATACATATGAAGGATTGGCTGGTGCTGTCGATGATATAAATTTAGTCCTATGGGGAATTCGCCTTTTAATGGGAATTATTCCAATGATAATTGTCTTAATACCAACTCTTATCTTTTGGAAATTTTATCCCTTAACCCAAGACATGGTCGAAAAGAATAAGATTAAACTTAAAGAGCTAGGATTCTGATAAGAACCACAAAGACTAATAAAAAAGTATAAAAAGAAAAAATTTTAAATCATTAAAACTGTTATTTTTTTCTTTTATTTTCTTCTTAATTTTCGAACTTAAAAAGAATTTACTCCTCTAAAGGATCTAAAATAGGCTTCAAAAGAGTAGCGTTTTTAATTAAGGTTTCTTGAAGTTTTTTAATATCGATATCTCGTGGAAAGCAATCCTCCACAACTGCTATTGATGCTGACGTTCCAGCTGCTTGTCCGGTTATCATTGAGCAAACAGTATTCCTCGTGGCGGCAAATGCTATATTGTCGGGGGATATTGTCCTTCCTGCAACAAGAAGATTTTTAATTTTCAAGGGAATTATTGCTCTATAGGGAATCCCGAACACACCTGAGTTTTTCACTAATAGATTACCTAGATCTATGAATGAAAAACAACCAATTTGATCTTCAAATTCACGAGCTTCAAGACAGTCTTCTTTTGATAATTCATATTCACAATGGATTGCTCTTCCACGTCGTTGTCCAATATAAGGAGATGCCCCGGCAGCGTAGCAACCTTGACATCCATCGATATTAGCGCGAAAAAAATCAACAATTTCTAATAATGT
>JAHQWS010000068.1 GCA_029856295.1 Promethearchaeia archaeon | reverse complement strand
GCACCTAAACCTCCTCGTGCCGCGTGTCGACTTGGATATCCTTCTAAGTCATTTGTTGCAACAGTAGCAGCTTTCATTAAATGTTCTCCAGCAGGACCAATTGAGTATATTCCTATCTTATATCCATATTTTTTATACAACTCTCTATGAAGATCATAATTTCCAACTCCAATATATTCCTTAGCCGATTCGAATTTTACGCTCTCTTTATCAATAATGATAAATTTTAATTCTGACGATTTTCCTTCTAAAACTAATGCTCTAATTCCATGAGAGGCTAACATTATGGAAGGGCGTCCTCCAACATTCGCTTCTTTTATCCCATTAGTCAAGGGACTCTTAGCACCAACGGATGTGCGAGCAGAACAAGGAAATGGACTACCTGTAAGTAACCCATTAGCTAAAATTAGTTTATTTTCATCACCTAAAGGATCACATAATGGTGGAACTTCATCAAAAATGATTTGAGAACTTAACCCTCGTCCACCGAGTAAAAAATATTTTGAATCAGAGGTTATTTCCTCCTTATGTTTTTCTTCAGATTCAACATTTATTCGAACAATTCTCATGATTTAACAATAGTAGTTGAAAATATTTTATTTTTTTAATTATACTATAATTATATAACGAAATGATAATATGAAATATAATAGAATTTCTCTCTATATGACCAACTACGAAAAAATTGCAGATTCTTTTAAAAACTCTAATTTAAATATAAATTCCTTAGCAATTATAGAAGAAATAGAAGAAGAGAGTAGAATAGTATATTCTACATTAAATTGGGATATCAGTGAAGATATAGAAAATGTTAATTCAATATGGGGTTTTGAGAAAGAAAAAACAATACATATAATGGGTGTAGTATATAGAGTAATACAAAATACCTTTGACAAGCTAATTGCTTTTTCTTTAAATCGAAGAGATGTTATTATTGGATTTAAAGATGAGGAAAGAAAAATAATATGTAAAATTTCTCTGGATGAAGATAATAAGTTAGTTCAACTAATCGATGTTATAACTCTATCTTCAAGAGCATTAAGTTTAATGAGTACAAAAGAACCTTTTATGGCTCCGGAAACTTCATTGGGTAAAGAAGATCCTTTCACAGAAGAAGTTTCTACCAAATTTTTATTTGATACTACAAAAATTCTACAAACATTAGGATTGCAGAAATTTGGTTTAAGTCCTGATGAGGCAAAGGTTTACTTAGCTTTACTAAATAAAGGTGAAAAAGGAGAATCAGTAGGCAATTTGGATAAAGAATTATTTATAAAAAGGACTACGATATATAGAATAATCGAACGTCTTTTAAAAAAAAACTGGGTTGAGAAAGTATTAGAAACTCCAAGAGGTACGCAAATCTATGTTGCTAGACCTATAGGTGACTTAGTAAATAAAATAATCAAGGAAAAGGAAGAAGAAATAAAAATCCTTAAAAGTTTCAGACTTTTAATAGACGAATACGTTAGTAATGGTTGGGAAGATATCTCTAAACGCTATAAAGATTCTCAGTCGTTAGGAAGAGAAGTTTTTGATATTGATGTTTTAGGCATAATGGGGCTTGAAAAGGATTTTGGGATTATTTTCTTTGAATATGATAAGGATATAATTGATGAATTAAGAGTTCGAGATAAATTAGACCTTGTATATAATAAAATTGAAGAACAGATTGAAAAATTAAGTAATGATGGAGTAATCCCAGGTTTTGAAGACATGAAGATCGAATATACAACAGTCCAAGAATATCTAGGAGCATCAATATTTCTTAAGTTTAAAGAGGGAAGTGAAATAGCAAACAATATTGGTCATGATTGGGTTGTTGCAATACAAGAGGTTGCCATACCAATCGATAACGTAATTTATGTTATATGGGGCTCAGAAGAGAAATTTCAAAATATAATGGATATCATCTTGAAATTATATTAGGAGGAGGTGTTTTTACGACAGCACAGATCCCGGATGAATTTATATATAACGGGGAAAAATTTTCCCTAATAGGGTTTAAAGGTAAGGATTTGTACACACCTGAAGATTTTGGTATAAAACCTTATTTTAGATGTACGGCCTGCTGGCGGGGATATGTTATAAAATATACCTTTACTAACGACAGATTAATCTTAGATGGAATGTTGGTAAATACAAAAAATCCCCCTAAGATTAATGGAATCGAACCCCAAACAGGAAAAGATACGGGCAATTCTCTATTTGACTATTGTTATAAAAACTTAAATCTTAAGACTGAGTTCACAGGAAAAGTTTTGTTAGCAAAAGAATTCATTCAACAAATGTATGTCCATATGGGATTTCAGCGGCCAATGGCATTTAAGACGGTAGTTGAGATTCAAGTTGAAAATGGCGATATTACAGGAATACGAGATCTTTCCAAACAAATGGAGGAAGAGCGAAAACAAGATATTTATAAAGGTGCACAACCCCGAACCAATTCCAATAAGGATATTGAAAATTGGGTTAAAAAAACATTTTCCCTTGATTACTGATTTTTTTTTTTAATTTTCTGTATTCAATACGTTTTATTTTTATCATTTAAGTTGTATTCATTCAAGATAGGTTTAAATACATGTAAAACATGGTAGATGTAAAAATAAACTAAAGTCTCAGGTATATGGAAACATGGCAATTGATATAAATATTGTTATAAATGGTCTTTTTAGCCTTCTTTTTGTAATTTTTTCGTTAATCATTGGCTTAAAAATTGCTTTAAAATATAGAGAGCATAAGCAAAGAACTCTTATTTTAGTTGGAATAACGTAGATAGTAATGAGTAAACCCTGGTGGGGATCATCGACTAGTTTCTTAGTATATTTATTTAACGGAGTAGGGATTTCAATCTTTTGGTATATTTTGATCACGTTTTCATTTATTTCATTAGTCATAATTGTGTGGTTGGTGGCATTAAACGATCTTACAAGAATCAAAAAATTTAAGGTTTTAATTGGTGCGTTTATTATCTACGCAATAATTTTTGAGGTATTAATCCTTTATTTCTTATTTACTGATATATCTGTCTTAGGGGTACTTACTGATCCGGTTAATATCGATTTAGGATCATTTTTAATCGTTTACCTCCTATTAGATTTGGTGATATTTGTCATATCTGGTTTCTATTTTGCATTTAAATCATTACAATCAGAGAAGCCAGAAATTAAACTAAAGGGAAAATTTTTGCTCTTAGCATTTCTAATTTATCTTATTGGGGCAGCTATAGAAACGGTTTTGTCTTTTCCACCTTTTCGGTTGATACTTATAGTAAGCGCGATTATGTTCTATATTGGTTTTATGATGCCAGAAATGATTAAAAAGAGATTTTTAAAGGAATAATAAGATGTTTTCAATAAAATAAAGCTACTTTTATTTTCTTTTTTATTAATTATTATAACTGCTCAAAAGCATTAAGAAAGAGTTTTTCTGAAAATTATTGTGAAAATTACCTAAGATATTTACTTGAATCCTCTAAATTCAGTCTTTTTTTCTTCTTTCTTCTCTTTTTTAGAATCAGTCAGGATATTCCATGTACTAGATAATCCTAAATCGTCCAGTTGAGCTTTTTCTTTTTTCATTTCCTCACTGTTAGACTCATCTTCGTTTTCAAAATCTTCTTCTTCAGCCATAATATATCAATATCAATAATTATCTTACTTAGTTATAAACTTTCACTAAAAAAAATAATGGTACAAAAATAATATAAAAATTGAAATATCAATACGATTTGAATATAATATAACGATTTTAAGAGTTTGAATAAAAACTGATTGTATTTTATCATGAAAGAAACAAATGAAATAAAATTAGTGAGGACTGCTTGTCCAGCACACTGTGGAATAGATGCGTGCGGTATTTTAGCCCATGTAAAAGGAGATCGTATTATAAAATTGGAACCCGCTGAGTTTCCAAACAAAGTAGATCGTAGAATTTGTCTAAGAGGCCTTTCCAGTTTAGATATAACGTATCATCCTGATCGTCTGAAATATCCGATGAAACGTATCGGAGAAAGAGGTGAAGGAAAGTTCGAACGTATTTCTTGGGATGAAGCGTATGAAATCATTGCTGAAAAATTTAAAGAAATATCAGATAAATATGGATGGAGATCTATTGGCTGGGTTTTGGGTGGCCCTGGTGCGGGTACCACTAAATTTGGAGCATATCTTAGAATAGCAAGCTTAACCCAGAGTACTCGAGTAAGTGCTTGGGGATATGGGGATGCTGGTTTACCATGCGGGAGTCGGGTTATTTTTGGCAGTCAATTTCCTTATATGTATCTTTTTGGTAAGTTTTGGCAGAGAAACTGGCCTGAATTACTAGTTGTGTGGGGTGCTAATCCTGGAGAATCTATGCCACTTCAGACTATGCGAAAAATAATGGATGCGAAAGAAAATGGTACGCAAATAGTTGTTATTGACACCCGCTTTACTGTGACAGCTTCTAAAGCCGATGAGTTTCTTGGGTTAAAACCCGGTACCGACAGTGCTCTTGCTTTAGGGCTAATGAACGTGATTTTCCAAAACGAACTACACAACATAGAGTTTATTCGGGAACATACAAATGGACCCTATTTAGTAAGAAGTGATAACGGCAAAATTCTCCGCGGCAAAGACATCGGAGATAAAAAAGCAGACTCATATATTATTTGGGAGGAAAGTTCAAATTCTCCTAAACCTGTTCGGCGAAAAAATCTACAATCTGCGAGCATAACGGGAACTTATAATGTAAATGGGATTGAATGTAAACCTGTCTTTCAGCTTCTAAAAGATTTAACTCAGCAATATCCACCTGAAAAGGCAGCAGAAATAACCGGTGTTGAAGCCAACCTTATAATTAAATTAGCGAAAAAGTTAGGAAACACAAAAAATGTTACTTTCTTCACATATATGGGCTTTACACGAACATGTCACGGAGATATCTCTTTAAGAGGCTTATGCTCGGTTGCGAGCGTTACCGGTCATGTGGCTACTTCTTTTAGCTCGGGTTATCTTCCGGCTGTATTGAATTGGGATCCATTCCTCAAAGCCGTTCCTGATAGGCCGAGTTTTCATAGGCTCGGCATACTAAATTTATATGAAGCCGTGATTTCTGGTAAACCGTATCCTATAAAGGCGCTTTGGTTTGCATTTATCAACTTTTTAAACCAGTGTGTTGACTGCAACAAGATTATAAAAGAGTTTTATCCAAAATTGGAGTTTATCGTGCAAACAGAACTATTTATGACGCCCTCCGCCCGTTATGCGGATCTTTTATTGCCGGTATGTAGTTTCTTAGAATTTTCAGATTTTGTATCCCACCCTTATCCCTATGTGCAGCTCCAACAAAAAGTTATTGAGCCGCTATATGAATCCAAATCGGATGTAAATATCGTCGCAGGACTGGCCGAAAAACTGGGATATGGAGATTATTTTAAGGGCGGAGAAGAAGCCATGATTGACATGATAACGGATCATTCTTCATTAGAAGGATATAATCGAGAAACCCTAGGCAAAGGTGCTATGCTCTTAAGAGCACTCCCGGAGGGGGGGAATTTTCCATTAAATTTTAGAACCCCCTCGAGGAAAATCGAGCTTTATGCCGAGCAACTTGTAGAGGACGGCCAAGAACTTCCAGTCTATTTACCACCTATAGAAGCCCCTATTACTCCCGGAGAAAAAAAATATCCTTTAACATTCATCCAAGGTCATAGCCGTTTTCGAACCCATTCAATGTTTTCAAATGTAAAGTCTCTGCTTGAATTAAATCCGGAGCCAATCGTAGAAATTAATTCGATTGATGCGAAAGCAAGAAATATTTCTGATAATGATATGGTGACCGTTTTTAATGATAGAGCCCGTACTACTCTCAAAGCAAGGATTAGTGATTCCGTGGGTCCCGGAGTTGTTAATATAACCGAAGGCTGGTGGATTGAACAATTTAAAGAAGGTAGTGTTAATCATCTTACACATGATATAATCAATCCGGTTCAAAATAAAATTTATGAACCAAATATGCATATGAATGATGTAGCTGTGGATATTATGAAATATAAGGAGGGAGGAAAATGAACAAAAGATTTGGTTTAGTTATAGACCAAGAACGGTGTATAGGATGTGAAGCTTGTACAGTAGCATGTAAAATTGAAAATAACTCAATAGGGCACTGGATTCAAGTTGAGACTCAAAAGGTTCCCCAAAAAGATACTCCTTCAGGTCAATATCCCGATTTAAAATTGGAATGGTTGCCGCGTCTTTGTAATCACTGTGCCAACCCTCCTTGCGTAGATGCTTGTCCTAATGAAGCATTGGTTAAACGAGAAGATGGACCTGTTATTTATGATCAAGAAAAATGTGATGGATGCCAGGTATGTGTGGGGGCCTGTCCTTATAATGTTATCCTATATATTCAAGAAAAGAATACAATAGAAAAATGTAATCTTTGTGTTCATAGAATAGATAAGGGGCTTGAACCATTTTGTGTTATTTGTTGTGAGGGACAGGCAATATATTTTGGCGATCTGAATGACCCTAACAGTGTTGTTTCACAAAAAATTGCTTCAAGGGAAGCATTTCAACTTAAACCCGAAGCTGGGACAAATCCATCTGTCTATTATTGTCCTCCAAAGCCTCGAAGACGATTATAAGGAGTCTAATTTTAATCTAATCTTAATCTTAATCTAAATTCTTTCTATTTTTATCTTATTATAAAATTCTAAAACAGTCTTATGTCTTTCTTCAGCAATCCTTTTTGAATAATCTAAGAACATTTGTTCTTTTAATTGTAAAATTTTATTTTCAAGATGTTCAATAACTTGGTCAATTCCACCATTGTTTTGTAATGTAAATCCAATTGTCCGAAATATTCCTATAGCACCGATTGCATCTAATTTATCGGCATCTGAAAGAATCTTTGCCTCAAGAGTAAGAGGAGACATGTTGTTAGAAAATGAGTGAGCCTTAATTGCGTGAACAATATCATCGATCTCCTTTCCAGAAAGATTAAAATTGTTTGTAGCTAAAAATTCTTTTGTTTTAATTGCAGAAATTTCTGCATGGTTTCTTTTAGGAGGATCTTCATTATCATCTATTCTGCCGATATCATGAAGATAAGCAGCGATTTTTAATATTCTCATGTTGGCATTTAATTTTTGACCAATCTTAACACATGTATTATAAACCCGCTCAACATGAGAAAATCCATGGATATCATTTTTCTCAGAGTTTTTAATTGCAAAACTCCTAATTCTTGAAATAATTACATTATCTAACATGAAAGTTAAGTTCTTTTATCTTGTTTCTAAATATATTAATTATAACTCAATTATTAAACTTGAAAATTTACAGCTTAATAAAAAAAGATGATTTTAGACACAGTAAATTTTGAGGGAAATCTTGGAGCTGCTTATTTTTTAATGATAGTTGGAGCAATAGGCATAATTGCAATAGGAGTATATATCATACTTAAGATTTTACTATATATTAGGAGAAAAAGTTTGGAATCACCTAATAGAGATAAATGATTATATTTTAAAAAAGAAATTAAAGAGAGAGTTAATCCGCATAATCAGATTCATCTGTTTTTTAATATTTTTAGCTCTGGTATTCAGTCAAATTACGACCAAATCCATCGGATATATGTACTAGTTCTTTTAAATTTTTATCAAAAACAACTTCAAGTGTGTAGGCTCTTCCATTGGCATAGCTTTCAGCCAAAAAGAGCAATACGACAACAAACTTATCATCATCTAAGATTCTTGGAATTAATGCTTCCCATTTAGAAAAGAACATGTAATTTTCGCTTAAATTTTTAGCTTTGATAAAATATTCCATTTCTTCAGACCCATTTACAATCTCAGTTTCTATTAATTTCATAGTTTTAGGTAAGAATTGATATTTTTTAGAGAGTGCAAATGATAGTTTAGCCTCTGAATTATGGTATTCGTAAATGAAATATACGAATGGGAAAATGCCTGGTACATATTTTTGATTTTTAGGCAGTCTTAACTGAACCCAAATTTTTGTAAATACTTTATAAGTTAAATAACCAAAGTAAAATATCGAGATATAATATATCAAATCCGAATAGAAAATCTCAGGACTTACAAAATAAACAATCAAATAAAATAGAAGAACTGTACCAGAAATCATTGCTAGTATGGGATTTATTGCCCTGTCGATAAAAAATCGAAATTTTTTTTTTGAAATGGGATAAAATAGAGGGATTTTAGACGCTGCTAAAGCATCGAGCGTAACATGAAGACTATAAAAAATAAAGCCGATCATCCAAGCTATTAGAAAAGAATTACCGGTTATTAAAGAAAAAATACCCGCAGCAGCCGCTGAAACAATTAGAGCAGCAAAGTAAGAATGAGAAATTCCCTTATGGGTATTATAAAATTGAAAATATCATTAGCATGATCATTTCATTGTTTATTTTTATTACGGCCTACAATATTATTTCGCAATCCATTAGCGATATCTTAGATTTAGCTTCAGGTGATTCAAAAGTTATTAATATATCAATCTCCGTTTTTATCTTCTTGATTTTCTCTTTCACTACTTCATTATTTCTAACGCTTTATTTAAAGATTATTGGAAAGAAGACAAATTCACCATTAATTAAGTCAGAAGCAAGCGAAAAGTTCTTTGATAATTTCATATCATTATCAGTTTTAGTAGGATTTATAGGCGCTAGTTTTAACTTATATCTTTTAGATTCAATAATTGGTTTATTTATTGCTCTTTTTATAATTAAAGGAGGGTATGATATTTTTTTAACCTCTACTAAAATTTTGCTTGATGCTGTAATAGAT
>JAHQWS010000067.1 GCA_029856295.1 Promethearchaeia archaeon | reverse complement strand
CAATATTACGGTGTTTTATAACGATACGGCCAGAGATGAAGGGATCCTAGGAGCTACGATTGAAGTTGAGATTGACGGAGCAGATTATACGCCACTATTAATAGATCCCTATGGACAGGGATTTTATAACATAACAGTTGAGTGCAGCGCCATTCAATTTGGAGATTACGGTTTATCTACAATAGAAGTAAACGTAAGTAAACCGAATTTTCAACCTCAAACCCCATCCGTAAATGTATACATACTGGGAGAAACTGACCTTACGATCGTAAAAGTTCCAGTTGAGGCTTACTATTCTTCTAGCGGAACTTTTAATATAACCGCGTATTTCTGGGATACCGAAAGGAATCAGGGTATTAACGGCTCGACCATCGAACTGTATGTAGGGAGTAATCCTATTAGCCAGATTTTTGTCTTTGATAACGGAGACGGTTATTATAACATAAGTATTGACTGTAACGATTTTGAGTTTCGCACATACGGTTTATTCAATATTAGAGTTGATTCAAATAAAACCAATTATTACAATCAGAGCCGGCAAGAAACTGCATTTATAATGGGAAATACAACATTAACAGCCATTAGTCCTGCTGAGAATTTAGAATATATTGAAGGAGTGAGTGGAATCTTTGTTATTACGGTTAATTATACAGATGTTGAACTTACATCCGAAGTTGGTAGTGCTACCATTACTTACAGTATTAATGGAAAGGAATATCGAAGCGATAATTGGGTCGAAAATGCTGATAATACATATAGTATAAGTATTAATATAGACGATCCCAATTTTGGGACTTCATATGGTTTTTTAGACATTATAATAAATGCATCGAGGTATAAGTATTTCAATCGATTAATTACATTTTCAATTCATAGGCAAATTAGAACATTAATAGATCCCGGAACAAGCGTGGATTTAGGCAGTATCTTCAGAAGTGAGAATAGCTCATATAGTTTTAATTATACAGAATTTGTTTCGAATAACCCAATTTCAGGTGCAACCATATCTCTCATCGGTGATGATGAAGGCTTTACATGGCTATTAATTATAGGCGCTGACGGTAATTATACAATAAGCTTAAATTCAACTAGTGTCGTTGCTCAAGAACTCGCGTATACCTTACAATTTAGAGTAAATGCAACAGGAAACCAAACACAAATAATTACAATTACAATTATCGTTCTACTACCTAAAACAGAAATTCTAGATCTCACGACAAATATTATAGATAATGTTGTTCTTGAGGGCTTTAATCTTACACTCAATTTTAACTTCACAGATGCTTTCAATAATATTGCGATTACTGACATTTTCAGCGAAAATGTAACTATAATGCATGTAGGTGTAATATGGTATCTGATAGTCAATGATACTCATGGTGATTACGTTAATTTTCCAAATGGTGGATGGTTGTTAATTCATCATGGAAATGGAAATTACACTTTAAATATCAGTACGTATAAATTAGTGATCGGTAATTCGTATACAATTACTATTACAATATCATATACCGCTTCGAATCCTGGAGTTTATAATTCCAGTGAAATTTCATTTCAATTTTATTATGGCAGTGCTCCAGGTACTCCGTCTGCTGATGGAGGCGGAGGTGGCGGTGGTGGTGGTGGCACAACACTAACGGGCGTAGCTATGGAGGATATTATGTTCTACATCATAATCATAGGTGCCGTAGTCGGAATTGCAGCTGCTATTGTAGGCGTTCAAAAAGGCGTTATTGCTCCAAAAAAGCGGGAAAAAGAGAGAATTCTAAGAGAAGTAACAACTGTGTTTGACGACGCCATTAATTTAGAACATATTCTTGTTATTTACAAAGGTACTGGAACGTGTATATTCTTTAAATCATATGGAATGGAGGAAATTGACCCTGAATTGATTAGTGGATTTTTAACTGCCGTTTCGTCTTTCGGAAGAGAAATGGATTCCCAAGAAGCCCTAAATGAAATCAAATATGGCGATAAAATGTTATTGTTGGCCGATGGAGAATTTATTAGAATTGCCTTAGTGTTAGAGAAAAGCGCTTCAATGATTTTACGTCAACACTTAAAAGAATTTATTGAGGCTTTTGAAGTTGCGTACGCTAATAAATTGCCAAAGTGGAGAGGACAGATAAACATTTTTAGAGATGCAGGAGAAATTGTTGATGATAAGCTAAATACATCAATTATATTACCTCATGAAATTAAATATGATTTAGGAAAAGTGAAAGCATTGAAAAATCCTCACTCTAAGGAGGTTTTGAAAATCGCAAACAGTTTAGTCGAGGGTTCAGATCGTAAATTCTTCTTTATCGCAACTCTTTTAATTGAAGCAGTTGATAAAACAGGAAAAGATAAAACAGAAATCTTTATGGGGATTAAGGAATTAAGAGACTCCAACCTATTAACACCAATTCAATTAACAGCTATAGAAGAACAACCCGTTTCTCAACAAGAATTGAAACTAATTAATCAGAAACTTCAAGAAATACCTGGATTAGAAGATGAAGAACGTCAAAAGCTAGTAAACGATGTAGCAAAAATGAGTCCTGCGGAGAGAGAAGCCTATATAGCGAGTTTGGTAGAACAAAAGGAAATTATATCTGCTCCAATTAAATCAAAAGCAGGAACCGTAGTAATAGATAATGTTAAATCTGCAAAGAAAGAAGTGAACAATCTAAGAAAGAAAGCAAAATCCGAAGTAAAAAGGAAAAATATTGAGAAATGTATTGGTATTTATCGAGAAGCAGCAGTTATCGCAACTAATTGGGATTTAACAAAAGATTTTGAAGAGATTGAAGATGAAATTAGAATAATAACAATCAGCGATTTAAGGTCAAAGATGAAAGTCTTAGAAGCGGAAGCTAAATTAGCCGCCAAAGCAGGAGATTATCCTGAAGCAGCTGAAAAATACAGTCTTGCATCTAATGCCGCATCAGAGGTATTCAAGCTAGGAATTACAGAAATGACTAAAGAAGTAAAACGGTTAACAAACAAATCTAAAGAATTTGAAAGACTAAGTTAATTTTTTTTTTAAAAATATTTATTTTTTTTATTTTTAATTTTTATCCGTTCTAATTCATTTTTGATTTTATCAGATATCTTACTTCGATGTAAATAAAACTCAAATCTAATTTTTATTGAAATTTTAAATATTATAATTGATTATGAGAATGTAATAAATTCTTTTTTTAAGGGAGAAAAATTGGAAATTCCAGCAGAAGCCGTTGAAAATATCGAACGAATTGTGTTGAAAATCTTGTATGATGAAAAAGCGGTAAAATCTACGAATTTATTAATCGAGCGGGTATTAGCGATAACCTTTGAAAAAAAAATCACGATATCCGAAAAAAATATAAAACTAATAATAAATAAAATGGACCAGGAGAACAAAATACAATTTAGCCAATCTAAAGGAGGCTGGAAAATAAAAATTTAAATTGTTCTTTCGGAAAATTGAAATTAAGGTTCCCCAATCCCTGCTTCTGTCACGGTAAAAACGGCATCCCCTTCTGGTAGATGCGGAGCATCTATTATTTTAGCTATTCTCTGTTCTCCTTTCCCTTTTCTCAGGAAAATCCTAATTGTAGTTCCATGAGCAACTATATGACCTCCTGTGTGAGTAGTAGGGTTTCCGTAAAAAACATCCGGCTTAGAAGATACCTGATTTGTTACGCAGACGGCCAAATCTGGATGAATGTCTGTTAATCTTTGGAGGTCGTGGAGGTGTTGGTTCAGTAGTTGTTGCCGGTTAGCTAATGTACCTCTTCCAATATATTCCGACCGAAAATGCGCGATGAGTGAATCAACAATAATCAATTTTATATTCTTTTCTTTGATAAGATTAGCACTATCTTTCACGAGGAGTATCTGATGATCACTATTATATGCCCGACCATATACTATGTTTTTTAGAACTTTCGTATAGTCTAAATCTAAAGCTTCTGACATTTGAATTATTCTTTCTGGTCTAAATGTTCCCTCCGTATCAATATACAGAGCATTACCTTCAAGCCCTCCTTTTTCTCTAGGCAATTGCACATTTACACACAATTGGTGCATTATCTGGGTTTTTCCTGTTCTAAATTCACCAAAGAATTCAATAATACTGCCAGTTTCTATGCCACCTAATAACAAATCATCAAACTCTTTATTATTTGTGGTAATACGTGCTATATTCTTTCTGTGCTCCCATATTTCTTCCCCTGATTTAAAACCAATTCCGAGTTTTTCCATTGAAGCCTTAATCAATTTAGCGGTTGACTTTTCACCAAGCCCACTGTCTTCTTGAATGATTTTAGGAGGAGTGTATGCTATTGCTTCTAAGCTATTAAATCCTGATTTTATCAGTTTGTTTAATGTTGCCTCTCCTACGCCAGGTAAAGATTTCACAGCTTTTATACAATCATCAAGACTATTTGTCGATGAATCTTGAATACTATCAACTTCAAGATCTTCATCATTAGAATCATCATCATCAACAAAAACATCTTCAAAATCAGAATCTTCTATCTCATCTTCATTTTCTAAATCATTAAACGCTTCAATTAATTCCTGGTCATCGTCATATTCTTCAATTTCAGAATCTGAATTCTCACTCGGGTCTTCAATCTCAGGCCCCTCATTCTCTTTAATCAATTTTATAATATCTTTCTTACGAGCCTTAGATGGAACATCTATATCTCTTTCAGTAGCATAACTTTTTAAATCTTTAACAGTCATTGAATCAAGATCTATGATTCCGTTTTCATTTTCTCCATTATTTTTAGCTTCTACTGCTTTTGCCATAATTTTTCACATTTCACGTAAATTTTTAGAGTAGGTTTTATATTTGTTTCTAATTATGATATATCTATAAAAACGCTTATTTTAAAGAAAATAGACCCTTAATTTTCAAATTTGTATTGAAAATTGATAATTTTAAAAACTCATAGGAAAAGCTTCAAAATTCCTCTTACGTAAAGGTTTATTATGAAATATCCTTAATTTGTCCAGAGATTTTACGCATTTCTATAAAACACGTATCTAGTCGAGCATCTACATCTAAACAAACAGCTAATATTAATTCTTCGGAACAACTCATAACCACAAAGTTGCCTTCCGAACCTTGTAAGATTGAAACATCTAAGAATCCCGACTTCAATTCAATGAGTACACGCTCTGCAACGCTCAAAATAGTAGCCGTCATCGCAGCTAGCTTGATATCAGATATTCCCTCTTCCAAAATTGATTGAACGATAAGACCCTCAGCAGAGACTACAGCGGAAGACTTAATTCCCTCGATATTTTCATGTAAAGTCTGGAGTAAGAAAATGAGTTGTTCGTCGCTCATATGTCGAAATAAGTTTGTAAATTTAAAGTTTGAATTAATTATTTATAAAATAATATTATTCTAATTTTAATGTTGTTATTTGGAAATTTTCGTTTTTGCAAATTAAAGTTTATATTAATAAAATAATAAAAACATTATAAAAATATAGTTAAATCGAAAAAAAAGATATTTTCTATTTGTGAGATTCATATGAGTTTGGGAATAAAATGTGAATATTATCCAAGGATTACGCGTGAGATCCTCGAAAATAGGTTAAAAATGGTTAGAGAAAATAAAAAAAAATGGGATGATCCTTTTTTTAATGACACAAAAACATATTTAAATTTAGAGCAGATTAAACAAGTTTCAAATCAATTTATAAATGATAAATTAAAAAATATTATTGTTTTAGGAACAGGAGGGTCAATACAAACATTATTAGCATTAGAACATTTATCCCAGAAGAGAATTTACCCAATTACAAATTCACGAGCTGTAGAGTTGGAAAAATGTTTAGATGAAACAAATGCAGAGGATTCTGTTGTTATTCCAATATCAAGAGGGGGCGAAACTTTAGATATTAACTCTACAATCGGAATATTTGTAAAGAACGGCTATAAATTTTTGGGGCTATCTTCTAAAGGAACCATGAATGAGATTTTAAAGAAATTAGGTTGCCCAATTTTGGACGTTCCTGATCTTTCTGGCCGATTTGCTGGTTCCATTTCAAATGTTGGAATTGTTCCCGCATATCTCTCTGGAATCAAAATAGAAGATTTTTTAAGTGGATTGGAGCAAGGATATAAGGTTTTTATGAATTTCGACATCAATCCCGCATTTGAATTTGCGATCTTTCTTTTTGAGTTATATAAAAAGGGATATAAAGTAGTTTTTTCCATGCCTTACTCAAGAAATCTTGAAGGCGGAGTTGGACTATTTGTACAAGAAATTTCAGAAAGTACTGGAAAAGAAGGAAAAGGTTTAATGGGATCTTATCAATCCGCGCCTATATGTCAACACTCTGTTTTGGAATATTTGTTGGGGGGAACAAAGGGTGCAGTTATTCCAATTTTATGGACCGTAAAAAACGACAACCCTGACTTAACACTCGAATCATCAATTGAATATGTCAATGGACAAACTGCTCAAACTATTATAAATTTTCAAGCCGATGCAACCATTCAAGCTCTACTTGAACAAGGAGTCCCATCTGCTAAAATATCAATCAATAATCCAAAAGAGACTAATATTGGACAATTAATCTCATTTATCCAGTCTACTGTTTATTATTTATGCTTATTATTGGATGTTAATTGGGCTTCTAATCCAAAAGTAGTCATTGGAAAGAAGATTTGTAATGAGGCTTTAAAGAATAAAGCTTCAATAGAGCAAAGAATAAGAGAACGAGAAAAGGTAGCAGAAAGTTGCTTTCGCGACTTTTTTAGTTAATCTAATTTAACCCTGGTTAATAAAAGCGTCATATAGAACATTGACAGCGTTCTTACAATCCTTTCTTTCGACAATAATTGTTATATTTAACTCAGAAGATCCTTGAGCTATAGCTCTAACATTGATTTTATTATTTCCAAGAGTAGTAAAAACTTTTCCTGCGATACCTGGTGTGTGAAGCATGCCAGCTCCAATCACAGCTATTAAGGAAATATCATGATCAATTTTAATATTAAACCATTGTTTTCCAAATAACTCTGAATTTCTAAGTAAAAAGCTTACTTTCATCGCATCTTCAATATCTATTCCAAAAGTAATATTATTCTCTGAAGAACTCTGAGATATAAATTTGATATTGATATTATCATCACCTAATAATGAAAATAATTTAGATACAGTTCCAGGCAAAGATATCATTGTACCACTTTCGATGGTTACCATTGAAAGTCTTTCTATTGAAGTTATTGCTTTAATTATTTTTTCATCTTTAACAACTTCCTTAGTAATAGTTGTAAATTCCTCCGATTCAGGATTTGCGAAAGGTCTAATCTCCGATGGAATGCTCCTTTTTTCATTTACATCGAGACAAACCGGATGAAGTACTTTAGATCCAAAAAAAGCAAGTTCCTTAGCCTCTACATAGGATATATTTTTTAATAAAGCAGTTTGATTGGCAATTCTAGGATCTGCATTAAGAAATCCCTGAACATCCTTCCAGTAAATTACTCTTGGGTTAAATTTTGGTTCTAAAGAATATGCCATGATTGCGGCAGTCAAGTCTGTACCCCCCCTTCCTAAAGTTGTGATTTTTTTATCTTTAGTAGATCCGTAAAATCCTGTTACGCATATTAAATCAATAGCCGCTGATTCTAAGAGCGGTACTATTTTCGTTACTATTAATTCCTCAGTTTCTTCTAATAAAGGAAGAGCTCTTCCAAAATTATCATCTGTTATAATTATCTCATCAGAGGAGATAAATTGTGATTTTATACCAAAATCTTGAGAATTCAGATATTGAGAAACGATAAAAGTGCTCATTTTTTCTCCGTAAGATGCAATAATATCTTGAATATCCATGCTTGGTCTAAGTAATCTGACAACTCTTCCTAATTGACTCAATTCTTCAATATTTTCATCTAAAAAATCCAACGTATCATTATATTCGGGTTTGTTTTCATCAATAATCGCATCTATTAGATTTTTATGAATATTGTAAATATTTTCGATTATATAATCGCATTCAGAAGCTTCTTCACATGATTTTTTATAGAAATCTATAAGCTTATCAGTTATCTCCTTTATGGCAGATGTAATAATTACGAGCTTATAATCTTTGATATAATTTTTAATTATTTTGGTTGTTTGACTAAAAGCTCCAGCATTTTGGAGGCATGAACCACCAAATTTCATTACAATTAAATTTTCTTTTTCTTTAGACAAGTTCATCATCAACAAAATTTCTCTAAAGTTCTCTATAAAATAATATTAACCAAAATTAATAGATTTTATCTTATCTATTTAATAGATTTATTAGAGCTTATTCTGTCCTCTTTTTCTAAAAATGATAAAATATAATGGTGAAGAATCGGGAGAAACTTAAACTTTCGAGTACAATTAGAATATTATGTAATATAATACTTTATTAAATATAAATTAAATATTGAATTATTGTTTGACTTCAAATAATTAAGACAATTTTTATTCTACTAATAATAATTCATTTTTAAAAAGGAGTTTTTTAGTTTTGTTTGATGGAAAACTGGTAATCTGTATAGCTCCCTGCTATAATGAATTGAATAAAATAGACAGAGTGGTGTCAAGAATTGATAAATCCGTGGTTGATGAAGTTCTTGTAGTAGATGATGGATCTACGGATGGATCGCCGGAAACGGCAAAAAAAAAGGGGGCAAGATTAATTTCTCTTGGTAAAAAAAATGGAGTTGGGTTTGCCATCCGCGAGGGTATTAAATACGCTATAGAGAAAGAATTTGATATTATCGTAATTATCGCCGGTAATAATAAAGATGATCCTAATGAAATTGT
>JAHQWS010000066.1 GCA_029856295.1 Promethearchaeia archaeon | reverse complement strand
GTTTTGGATTATTTGGTAAACAAATTTGTTGTCCAAATCTAACAAATAGTCTATTTACTCTTATCCATTGTTCTTTTGGAATTAATCTTTTTAATTCTTTCTCTGTTTCCTCAGGTCTCTTAGTTCTCACCCATCCTAACCTATTTGAAATTCTATGAACATGTGTATCAACCGGTATAGCAGGAATTTTAAAAGCATAAACTAGTACACAATTCGCTGTTTTAGCACCAACTCCCGGTAAATTAATTAATTCATCAAATTCCTTGGGAACTTTTCCATTGAATTTTTCTACTATTATTTGAGAAACTTCTTTGATTCGAGCGGCTTTAACTTTATAAAAACCTGCTTTATGTACAAGGTTTTCTAAAATTTCAACATCAGCATTAGCGATAAGTTCAGGAGTATTAAAGTTAGCAAATAATTTTTCAGTTGCTGCTCTTGTGTTGGCATCCCTTGTTCTAGCAGATAAAATTGTGGAAATAAGAATTTTAAAAGGGTCTTGTTTTTTTTTAGCCAACTGATCTAAATGAGCTTCGCCCTCTATGCATTGTTCAATTTTATCCATAGTATCTTTAAAATTCATTTTATCTCTCAATCTTGTTTTTCAAAAACGTAGATCTTTCGCTTTAATATTTGACCTTTCTTAGCATCTATTAAACTTTTTGTATGTTGCCTTCGGAACTGAAGTTTAATGTTAGATTTGTTTATTATACGATTCATATCAATCATTGGAATTAGCTTAAAGTTGTTATTGATTGCAAATTTGATAATATCCATTTGAACGTCTCCGCCATCTATGGTATTGATGATTGGAGCGACAATACATATACGACTATGTATTTTTAAGATTTTATATGACTCTTTAAAAATAGCTTCATATAAAGGCTCAAGTTGGTTTTTTATAACTTCAACCGCTTCAGAATAATAAGGTCTTTTCTTATAAAACGGTCCTAGAGTAGGCTCAGTACATATTCCATCAAAAAAGTCTTGTTCAAAGTAATTTGATAAAAATCTTACATCGATTTCTCTAAATCGTTCATTTAATAAGGGAGGAATAGGTTCCTCTAATTCTTCCAATAGCCAATTTAAATTTCGAATAGTGTTGTTAACCTTTTTTGAATCAACATCTGAACCATATATTTGAAAATCTTCAATTAGAGCAAATAAGGGAATTGTACCATTTCCGACAAATGGATCAAGGATTTTTTTATCTTCTCTCTGTTCAAATAAATTTAAAAAATTTAACATTATTATGGTTAGTTTTGGAGAAATTGCGCTCTTAAATTCCTTATGGGGACGTTCTTCATCAATTCTTTTCTTAAAATTTGGGTCATCACAAGTAAATGTTCTTGCGATATATACTCCTTCTTCCGAAAATCCAAATATAATTTCAGCCCTATCTTGATTAAACAACCCATATTTAATGAGATGATGAGGAAATATCGGATTAAGATTTCCAGATTTCATATATTCTTCAGGGTATTCATAGTATAATGATTTTTTTGCTCCTTTTTGTTTTAATATCACCATTATTTCCTTATTTAGAAATGGTAAAAAATGCTTCACTAAAACTTTTTTATAGTATTCCTCATCATAAAGAATTGGATAAATCGATACGGCAAAAAATATATTCTCATTTTTTATTTTTCGAAAGCTATTATCAAGTAAATTATCTAAGATTACCGAAATTTTTTTTCTAGTAGTTTCAACCATTTTAAATTTTTCAATTTGTAAAGGAAAAGCGGTTTGAATTGTTCTAATATCGATAAAATCATAAATTCTGGCAATCTTTTGAGTACCCCCTAATATAAATTGGAGTTCCATTAATTTGTTAATGTAGTGTCTATCTTTATGTAAATCTTCAAATTGTACTACAGCAATATTAGCCGAATAATCGGTTATCTTCCCTTTAAACTGAGAAAATTTTAATACATTATCGAGTTCTGCTATTGATAACTGCCAATTTGAGCCTAAAACAAAAATAAATTTATCCATTTTTTTTATAAAAAAAATACTTGAATGCTAGAAAGAAGTATTTTATTTCTATTTAACGCTTATTTTAACAAAATATTAAAAATTAAAAACATTTAGCGCAACTTAGTTCTCCCCGCCATAATAAAA
Source organism: Promethearchaeia archaeon (assembly GCA_029856295.1). GTDB lineage: Archaea > Asgardarchaeota > Lokiarchaeia > Sigyniarchaeales > SOKP01 > LW40-45. The sequence goes on along the minus strand of JAHQWS010000066.1, from coordinate 6,686 downwards.
AAGGATTATATGCCTATAGCGGGAAGATAATAGCTCGATAAAGCGGATAGATCAAATTTAAAATAATTCTTTATAATGTCTAAGATGAATTCTAAATAAGAATAAGATATTTTAATTGAACTTGTTTCTTTGAATTTTTCAAATAATCTTTCTCTACTTAATTGTTTTTCTCCCTTAAGCATATCGATAAGATGCATTACTTTCTTAGATATTTCAAAAGCTTTCAGAATTTCATTTTTTAATATTAATAAACTTGATTTTGCATCATTTTCTTCTAGAAATTTGTGAATTATCATGGCTTCGATTTTAATCTTTTTTTCTGTCAAGATTTTGTTTTTATCCCGAATTATTTTACTATTATCAAAAATTAAGAAATCTTTATAGTAATTATGGTTATCATCGTAGATTTCCCTTTTTTCAATCATCAGATTAATTTCGAACGAATCTTGAAATATAAATTTGAATAAATTTATAATGTGATTTTTTAAAACATCACTTTCATTTAAAAATAATACATTTTCATTATTTAGACAACCCCTAATAGCATATATGAGGGGATGTGCAGGCAAATTAATCTTAATTAAATAAACATCAATAGTATTTGAATCTGGTATCTTTTTACTTTCTATTTTTCTCTTAGGTTCCATTTGAGGAAGGTCAACTTGGAAATCAGTTAAGAAACAGTCTCAAAGTTTTAAATTTTTATCAATGTAAACCACAAAAGAATGAGGACAGATCGTATTATTTAAAACGTGAATTGCTATAACCCCCCTATTTCCCATAGAACTTAATCCCTCTGAGGCATCTATATATCCTGTTTTCGAACAAGATGGACATTTAATTAGAATTCTTCTTTTATTCATTGTTTTCAATTCGTTCTTAATAGAACTAATATTTATGTGGACTTGATTGTAAATATTCTATATAAGAAAATAATAACAAATATTATATTTAAGTTTGTCTCTGTTTGGTTTATGATTCAATCTACAACTACATGATAAATATATAATTGGACTTCAAATGGTTTGTATTTAGATATTAATAAGAACATAAGTTTCATTTATTCCAAATAGATTAAATATTGTGTTTGTTGAAGTAATGCTTACGAAATATGCGAGGGGGAAAAATATAATAAACAATTAAAATACCTTTGCTTCCGATATTCTGTCCTTCTCATAATATCTCAGGGTTAATATCAAGAAATCGACGGCATTTGAGCCCTATATGGGTAGGAATAGAATAAGTAGATTTTTGATTATTTTCTATTTTCGGTCATTGAGCCAATCTAAGAATGCTTTCGTGGGTTTCTCATGCCATATAGCATGTTTAGAAGTTTCAATATTAAACTGATCTGCATCTTCCAAGGTATATTCTATTATATTGCCATCAATTTCTATTAAAAATTTGTCTTCAGTTTCCTCCTCTAAATTAATAGATAATTCATATTTTTCCCCCGTGAGCTCTTCTAAAGCACTCATTATATCTTTGAGATCTTCTTTTTTTCTGATAGGAACCATGTCAAGAATTTTATCTTCCTCTCGTTCTTCTTTCGACTGTTCAAACTTCTTTTTCTTCTCCAGTTTTTCTTCTTGAGTCCTCTTTATATCATTTATGGCTCTTTTATAATTGTCCTTAAAATATTTTACAGCAACGTTAATAATGTCAGAAAAATCTTCCCAGTCTTGATCTTCAAGGATTTTATTTGCCCAGTAAAATAAACTGAGATTTAAATTGACTGTAATAAGCTTTCCTGAAGAAAGAGCGCCACTTGTTAAATAATTCAAAGTATTAGCTATTAATATCCTATTATCAAAAGCTGAAAATCCATATTCATGTCCAAGAGAAGAAAACATCGATAAATTTCCAAAACCAATTACTTTACCTTTATAATAATCTACTGCTATGATTAATGGAATCTTAGGACAATCTTCCTCGATCCATTCACTTCCATTATATTTTTTATGCCATGTATTTAATCCTGCTTTAGCTATAATCTCGATTTTAATATTTTGTTCATCTTCTATAAAATCTAATACCTTTAAAGAGCAGGCTGAAGAAAAAACAAGCTGTTTTACTTGATCGCTTATAACATGTGGAGTAAGTTTTGTGATTAATGGCCTTTTTTGTAAGTAAACATAATTCACCGAGTCGTTAATTTCGTCTGATTCAAATTCAAACCCAAACTTTTGCGTTAATTCATTTAAATTTGTTCTATTTGTATAGTCGCCTCCCATTGAACTAAGAATTAACATACTTCCTCCATTTCTTACATATTTTTCAATATTCTTTATCTCATCTTCTTCAATATTACTGTTATTGGGTGAAGAAAGCAAGATTACATCATAATTTTCTAATTTTTTTAATGAATCAAACCCGGCTTCTATTCTTCCTAACTTATAGCCTGATGAGAATAAAAAATTAGTAAATTCATTATAACTAGAAACCTCTAAAGTTAATTTATTATTATGTGAATAATCCAAACCAATTGTCAGCTTCTCAGGCATATTCGCTCAACCAGTTTAATTTAATTCCTTTAAGTATAATAATCTATTTTTTTTAAGATCTTTCTCTAAGATCAATTAATTTTATTTCTTAAATTAAAATTGACTAACTTTTTTATAAATTTATAGAAATCTAAGCTTTTAATTTTTTTCTGAAACTCTGATATCTAATACTACATGATATAAATTAGGTCCGTAACTTTTAACAAATCTATGTGAAATTAATTTACAACTGCATTTATTTTCCTCAGCAATCTGATTAAACTCATCAAATAATTCCGTATACTTTTCCTTTTCAACAACACCCTCATAATGATATACGGATCCGTCACCCTTTGCTAAAGATAATCCATCTTTAATAAATGCTTTAGGAGCAGGAAATACCCCCATAATTACTCTATCAGCTTTAATTCCTTTTTTACTTAACTTTAAAACTTCTTCCTTACAATCCCCCATAATAGGAATAATAATATCTTCTAAATGATTTAATTTTATGTTCTCAACAAAAAATTTATATGAAAACGGATTTAATTCTATACTATAGATTCGTTCTGGGCTAGAATTTTTTGCAATAGGGAGTGAAAAATACCCAATACCGGCAAACATATCAACTACAACCTCACCATCCTTAACCAACGTTGCTAATAATTTCCTTTCATTAAGGTTCCCCTTACTAAACATTATCTTTGTGAGATCAAACCTATAAATTACTCCATGTTCTTTATGTTCTACTATTGGATTATCTTCTCCAGCAATTAGTTCAATCTTTTCTGGCTCTCTAAATTTACCCTTTATTTTTCCTAAGTTAATATAAATCGATTTTATATAAGGGTATAATTCTAAACATGCTTTACCAATTCTATACTTTTTATCTAAGAGCTTTGGATTTAACTTTAAAATCATAATCTTTCCAATTGTTTGAAATCCTTTTGGAAGAATAGAAAGTTCCTGTTCTGACAAAAATTCCTTTAAATTTGCCTTAAGTTTTTCTTTGAATCCCATGTTTTCTAAAAATCGAAATAAAGTATTAAATATATTATAAAGAAATTATTAATTAATATAATTATCATACTCTATTAAAAATAGAGAAACAGCACCTATATTATTAATAATAAAAAGAAGATAACCATTATTGAATTGTGTTTCTATGAAGTGTCCATATTGTGGAAACGATTGTTCACCCCGAGCAGATATGTGCCCTAAATGCGGTAAATCCGTTCGCGAAGTGCTTTTATCTGGATTTTTTTTCAAGCTCCTTTTATTGAAATAAAAGTATTATCTATTGCTGTAATGGTGGCAATTGGTATTCTTTTAATCATCTGCTTGCGCAAATAATGTTAAAAATTAAGATGAATTACACCAAGAAAGGTCTATACTCTTTAATTTGTAGAATCAACATAAAAATGCTGAGTTCTTTTTGTTAATTTCAAGCATAATTTTTAATCGGATGTATTATTTTTGATATCGTTAATATACATATAAATTAATTATAAACAGTATTCTTGAAAAAAAATAAAACGTGAGAAGATATGACAAGTTTAGACGACTTTTTAGTGGATGAGAAAAAAGTGTGGTTTACCGGGGGATACTGGCCAGAGGGCGTAACGCATCAATTGAAAGATGTTGAAGGTATAGATATAGTTCCATTATGGGATGCTTTCATAAAGGCTGCAGATGATTATGATATTTGGGACCAAACTATATGTATTTCCGTATTAGGAACATATATGGAAAAAGTGACTTTGAGAACTTTATTTGATCTTGCGAAAAAGTTTGGAACGTTCCTCTATGATAAATTAGGTATTAGAAAAGGGGATGTGGTTGCTATTGATCTCCCAAATTCCATAAATTTCGTAGTTGCTTATATGGGTTGTCAATATATTGGAGCAATAGCACAAGGTATCAATCCTACTTATCGACCGATGGAACTTCTTCATTCATTAACAATGACAGATGCAAAAGTCTTTGTTATGATGGATGCGTTGTATATCGCGGGTCCTAATAGTATTCTACAGAAAACAAAGGTACATTCCGTAATCTCCACAAATTTATTAGATTTTGTCACTGTTACTGGCGATATTTTCGATTCTTTAAGAGCCACTATTCCTAGTTTTCAAGACAAGGTACCCGATGAGGCAGATCAATACAAAATATATCGGATGAAAAAAATCATTGAAGAAACTGAATCAAGGGATATTACAGTGGATATCGATCCCTGGATCGATCCTGCAGTATTTTTGATGACAGGGGGAACTACGGGACTCCCTAAAGTTGCGATGTTAAGTCATGCAAATTGTGTTTCAAATTTATATATGATAAAACCTTGGACGAATTTGGAAAAAAACATGATAACCATAGGAAGTATTCCGTTTTTCCATAGCTTTGGCATGACCTGTGTAATGAATGGCGCTTTAGCGCTAGGTATGGTTATGCTTCTCTTTCCAAGACCACCTACCGATGATATTTTATCCGATATTATTACAAAACTCGATGCTCCAAAGGGAGTAATGTATACTGGAGTAGAGATGCTTTTTAAAAGACTAACTGACTATGTTGAGGAGATGGGTGAAGAAGAATATAAGAAGAAATACGACTTTCATAAAAAATTAAAATATGCTACACAAGGCGCAGGGCCTCTTCATGACTATGTAAGGATTCCCTTTGAAAAGATCTTCTGTCCAATTCGAGTTGGGTATGGCTTGACTGAAACTTCACCAGTCGTTAGCATTAATCCTTTCTGGGGCCCTTCTAAAGATGGGAAATTAGGATTGCCTATTCCGGGTGCTGATTGGGCAATATTTCCCAGCGATGATTTTGATAAAGGGCCAATATGTGACGGAACTCCTGAAATGAATAATTTTGGTGTTGAAAATACTGGTGAAATCTGCATCGCCGGACCGCAAATAATGTTAGGGTATTTAGGCGAACAGAAAGAACTGGAAGATAACATAAAAATGTGGAATGGTCAGAGATGGCTTTTATCAGGAGATATCGGATTTATGGACGAGCATGGTTTTGTTGAAATCCGAGATCGTAAAAAATCCCTAATTAAAGTATCCGGACACAGTGTATTTCCAAAAGAAGTGGAAGACTTGATGGGTCATCATGAAATGGTTGACGAGGTTGCTGTCGCAGGACTACCTGACGAGAAGACCGGTGAGAGTGTAAAGGCATGGGTAACCCTAAAGAAAGGATTTAAAGCAGACAAGGATATAACTAGCGAACAATTAAAAGAATGGTGCGTGGAAAATATGGCTAAATGGAAAGCACCAAGATTAATTGAGTTCGTAAGAAAGATGCCTGTTTCCATGACGGGAAAAGTCCAACGTAGAGAATTACAAGAAAAGGATTTTGATAAAATGGAAAAAGGAAAAGCAATAAAAGGTTAAAAATATATAAAAAATTATTTTTTTTATTATCTAATTTGTTTTATGATTTAAGTTTCTCTTGAGTTTTTTATAGTTTCTCTTGTTCCTTTAAGTATTTAATGTATTCTTTTTCCTTCTCTTCATGAACTTGTTGTAATTTTAGTTTTTCTTCTGTCCATTCCGGACCGTCCAATGTGTAAAACTTCATGATAAACGCACTGATAAACACAAAGATCGCAGGGATAATTGTAAAGCCGAGCATAATCCCTAGTATAGCCGAGTCCGATTGAGTCTTTGCTGCTTCTTGAAATCCAAAACTGGAGATTATTATAAGGAATAGAAAGTTGCCCAAAGATATTGCCGGTTTAGTGATGAGAGCTTCGATCCCGGTATAAGTTGTTTCCCTCCTTTTATTTGTTTTAATCTCGTCAAAATCTATTGTATCAGCAAGAATTATAGGACTTTCTATTATTATTATTGAAAGCCCAATACCTATTAGAAGCATACTAATAATAACGGTATTCAGACTCCATCCTATAAAGAAAGTCAATAAGAACCCGATTGCTGTTATGATTTGACTGAAGATAAACACTTTCTTCAAACCATATCTTTTGATTAATTTACTAGCAAAATATGCAAATATAAAAATCGTAAGAATTACAATTAAAATTGGAATAATTGCCATAACTCCACTTAAGTTCAGAACAAAATCAACGTAATAAAACACAGCAGTAGTCAGCATAGTTTGTCCTAATATTATACAAAAGAGACTGAGCTCAAATATTATAAACGGTTTATTTTTGAAAGACTCTTTAAT
>JAHQWS010000065.1 GCA_029856295.1 Promethearchaeia archaeon | reverse complement strand
CCTTTAGAGGGTCAAACTAATACTATTTATAGAGTCAATTTTGAAAATTCACAATTAATATTTAGATTTCGGACGTCTAAAACATTTCAATATGAAAATATCGTAAAAGAAAAAGTTTTATTCCCCCTTTTAGATGGAACTTTATACCCGTTTTCCTCTAAACTCGAAGAAAAAATAAAAGAGCTACTACATTCTCCAGCAGGGAATTATTTCTTTGATAAACAGAATCCACCAGTCATACCAGTAGGTAATTTAATATACTATGATGAATCCAAAAAATTAATCCCCTATCTATTTACAGTGCAACAATATATTCACGGAAAACCGTTACATAAAATATTAGAGCAGAACATAATCGAAGATTTTAACCTTGAATTAAGTACGTCAAAATTCATAAATTTATTTGGAAATTTAGGTGAATTCTTAGGAAAATTACATAAAATCAAATTTAGTTCTTTTTATGAGAATGTTTATGAAATTGGGAAAAAGAATGAAAAGACTTGGACTGAAATATTTCATAAAAGGCTAAATATAGAAATTCAAGAGGCTAAAAAAAATAAACTTAATGACATTGAAGAAATGACGGAGTTCTTTAAAGATAATGAGACGTTAATTGAAGAAGAAAATGAGGCAGTTCTCTTACATAATGATTTTCATAGTAAAAATATTATTGTAAAAGATGATATAAGTTCCATTAAAATAAATGGAATAATCGATTTTGATAACTGGGGTATAGGTGTCAAAGCGGAAGACTTTGTCAAAATCAAACATTGGGATTTAGAATTTCTCAATCAACCCGAACTTGATAGAGCATTTTATCAAGGATATAATAAATATCATAAAGTAGATAAGGATTTTGAGACAAAAATCGAAATCTATTCGCTCTTTTGGCTTCTAAAATTAACTAATCTCGAAATTAAACTTAAACAGCAATCACAAGAGAAAAGATCATTCATATTTTTCTCAAATAAATTGACTGAAAAATAGTATAAAAATAAAATTTTAATTGAATAAAAAAACCTCTTTAATCCTCATTTACAATACAGTAGACTGTATCTTCTATTCATATAGAACACATGCCATTAAGGTAAACTTCCATGGTGCTTTCGATCCATCGTAGACTAAACTCTTTACTTCATCAGAGGCTTCTTTACCAGATTTATCATTAAAGACTTTCCACGCGAGGCGACCAATCGCCTCATCTTCTTCTAAGAATTTTTCAAAATTCTCCCGTATAGCACCCCAGTAAATTGACTTTGAATCTAAAATATTTTTTAATTGAATTAAATCAATCAACTTCTGAGATACAAGACCTTCTGTAACTATTGAAAAATTTTCTCCAAAAAAAGTTTTAGAAACTTCTTGGGGATCTCCAACCCGCCTGTCATATAGCATGACAATTCCGATTGCTTTCATTATTCTCTTCTACATATATTTTTGCTTTCTTATTATTTTACTGAATTATTTGTTTTTATTATATCTATAGTTTATAAACCATAAAAAATAAACAACTGCTTCTTTTAATTCTTAATTTATTTCCCGTTTGTCCATATAAGTCTATTAACAATTATTATATTTTGCTTAAACCATTAAAAAAGAAAAAGAATTTTAGAACACTGTTGAGAAAATGAAATTTACCCTCAATTTCTTAAATAAAATTGGATTGGAAACTGACCAACTAAGATTCGGGAATAATTCTAATCCTAGCAATACTGGACTGGGCATTACCCCCTTTTCATAGGAAAGAAACCAAAATTTTAAGGGGATTTGACAATTACAATATTGTATTTAATACTTTAATTTCGGGATTTATAAATGAAAATTTTATACGCCACAGATATACACGGTTCAGAATGGAAATATGAGCGAATTTATAAGGAAGCTCAATTGATGAATGTTGATATGGTGATTAATGGTGGAGATATGCTTCCTTTAAAGGGAAATATTTTGAACCAAGATAAATTCATTATTAATTTTCTTGATGAATATTTCTCAAATTTCAATTCCGAAAGCATTTATTATATTACAATGTTAGGGAATGATGATCTGCAGAAATTCGACGATTTTTTTCAGAGCATATGTGATAAATATGATTTTATAATCAATATAAATTCCCGAAAATTTGAAATCAATAATTATGAAATCATCGGGATGAATTTGGTGCCGGATTTACCGTTCGCGCTTAAAGATAGGGCGCGAAAAGACACCAAAGAATTTGAATTTCCAAAACAGTTTGGAAAACCAGTCGTATCTAGATCCAACGGTTGGGAAAAGATTGATGATTGGTTTTCCTATGTTGATACATTACCTACAATCGAGGAAGAAATGAATAATTTGGTGAGACCTTCCGCTATGGAAAATGCTATATATATCATTCATACGCCTCCATCAAATCTTTTTTTGGATGTTTGTCATGATGGGAGGAAAGTAGGTTCAAAAGCCGTGTACGAATTTTTAAAAAAAAATCAGCCGTTATTATCTTTCCATGGACACATTCATGAATCTTTTGAAGTCTCCGGTAAATGGTATACTAAATTAGGAAGAACATTATGCGTTCAGCCGGGCCAGTCTCAATATCATGAAAAATATCTGGTCTACGCTCTTATTGACTTAGAGACTATGGAAATCGAACGAAAAATAATCGTTTAATATGAATGATATGAAAATTAAAATGACAGTTTAATCCTTGGGAAATATTAAAGAAGATCTTTAAGCTATTAAGAATTAATTTAATAAGAATAAAACACTATTGAATTCTATTAAAGTATTTTTTTTCTGAATTAAATGCATGGGTGGTTGGAAGCTATTGTCTCAATTTAGTAAGGAAATATCTTTGGCTGTGAATCTTGTTAAAAAAGCCTCTGAAATTACCGAATGGTTTAAAAAGAAGGGAGTTAAAACTTATATAAAAAAGGACCAATCCCCCGCAACTGTTGCTGATTATTCTTCTCAGATTTACATTTTAAATCAACTTAAAGAGAATTTTCCTGAAGATCATGTTATTGCTGAAGAAAATGAAACTGGGTTAATTGATGATAATTCGGCTAATCAGATTAGAGAATGCTTTAATCATTTAGATATTGCTAATATAAGTGACTTTAAAGATTTATTAAATTATCGTGGTCAAAGGTCTACAAGACAATGGACTATAGATCCCATAGATGGAACAAAAGGATTCATGAAGGGTTTGAAATATGCCATCGGAATTGGTTTAATGGTAAACTCAGATACAAAAATCAGTGTAATTAGTGTTCCTGAGTATAATGAAAATGTCTTAGCTATTTTCGTTGCTGAACAAGGTCAAGGAGCAAAAGCTTCTTACGGAGGAAAGAATTTTGAATCAATTCACGTAAGTAACCAAAATAATCTTAAAAAGGCAAGATTAGCTCAATCATTACATTATGATCTGCCATGGGTTACGCAATTTGCTGATAAAATAGGAATAGAAGAACGAATCAAAATGGACAGCATGGCAAAATTCTGTTTAGTAGCTGATGGAAGTTATGATTTATACATCAAACCAATAATGGGATATCGAGCATTTACTTGGGATTATAGTCCAGGTGATTTATTAGTAAAAGAAGCAGGAGGAAAAGTAACAGATCTTGACGAAGAACGTTTAGTATTCAAAGATGAAAAATGCATCTTAAGAGCACCGGGAATTATTACTTCTAATGGTGTCTTACATGATGAAGTAGCTGTATTTATTAGAAACAAATTCTTTTCAATTTAAACAATAACTAGAGAGATTAATTCGTATTAGATTTTTTTAAATCGAAGCATATTTCATGAGATCAGATTGTTTTGAGCTTATTTTTATCTCTAAATTTGATAGTTTAATTCCCACTAATCTGATCTTTTTTCCTGAGTTTGAAAATTCCTTATACAATTGTAAAATAATTTTCATAACTTTTTTTTTATCCTGTATGGGATACGGAACTGATCTTGAACGTGTATAAGTTTCATATCCCTCAAATCTTATTTTTAGAGTAACCGTTCTATAAAAAATATTATGTTTAATTATTTTTTCATGAATGTTATTATTTATATTTTCTAATTTTGTTATAATTCCCTTAAAATCGTCAGTATCTTCCAAAAAAGTTCTTTCTTTACTAATTGATTTTCTCTCTCCCTCAAATTCCTTGACTTCCCTCGAATCAAGACCATTGGAAATTTTCCATGCCCATTCACCGGATTTTCCGAATTTCCTTATCATTTTGTTTAAGGGAGTATTTAAGATATCTCCAATTTTCCGTATTCCTTTTTTATAATAATTTACCTTAGTTTTTTTACCTATTCCGGGAATACGAGTGATATCCATATTTTTTAAAACCTCTTTAAAACTTTCAGGTTTTAGTATAGTGATTCCGTTTGGTTTATTATAATCGGAAGCAATCTTAGCTAAGGATTTTGTATGCGCACACCCAACGGATATTGTTATTCCGATCTTCATATATATTTCATTTTTTAATGTTTCGATTATATTACGCACTTCACCGTATTTTGAGCAAATATCAATCATATCCAGATAAGCCTCGTCAATACTCACTTGTTGGAAAAGAGGAGAATAGCTTTTGATGATCTTCATTACCTCGTTAGATGCCCTATGATATTTTTCAAAGTTAGGTCTTAAATAGATGCCATGCGGGCACCTCTTAAAGGCTTGCGAGATAGGCATACCTGAATGGAGTCCAAACTTTCTGGCTTCATATGAACAGGTTGATACGACTCCACGCCCTTTACCTTCCTTTGGATCTGCTCCGATTATTACAGGTTTTCCTTTATATACTGGATTATCACGTATCTCGACTGACGCAAAGAAACTATCTAAATCGCAATGTAATATGAAACGATTCATGATTATTAATCGGTGATTTTACTCAAATATTAACACAAATATTAATTATCAAATTTGATAGTTCAATTAAAAATTAAAAATTCAAGACTATCATAATTTAATAATTTTAACTTAAATTATACCAGTTTAAGGGTTAATAGGGACAATATTTTTGGTATGATTTAAATAAAGTAACCATATTTTCTGTTTTCATGTCTGCGTTTAAATTATGGGCAGAACAGATAATGTATCCTCCATTTCTACCTAAGATTTCGCAACACGCTTTCACTTCATTTTCTACTTCAAATAAATTTCCAAATCTTAGAGGACCTTGGAGCGACACCCCTCCGTGGAAAATTAATTTATCACCCCATTTATCTTTTAACATTGAATGATCCATATCATAAGTAAACGGTTGAATAGGATTTAAAATATCTAAACCCGCCTCAATCATTTCTGGTATAATAGGAGTCACTGAGCCGCAAGTATGATGCATTACATACACCTTGTATTTTTTGGCAATTTGAATGTATTCACGAAAACCAGGTAATAATTTCTCTCTCCATGTTTTAGGACTACAGATTAATCCATTTTGCTGGCCAAAATCATCTCCAGTGACAATTACATCAATTTTTCCATTAGCAGCGCGTAAAATTCGTTCAAGATACTCTTTATAAAAATTCACGATTTTTTCCAGAATGGCATCAAATATAGGAGATTGCTTCCTACCAAGATCGCTAAGAGCCTTTTCAATTCCGCGCAAGTACATCATAGGCTTGAGTTGAGCAATTCGATTTAATCTGTCCCCATAAACATGACAACTCGCTGTTTTTCATGCACAAGATCACATTGATCTTTAATAACGCTATAGTCAAGCCAATCGGGATCAGGCCAATATCCATAGGAATTAACATCATCAATAGTTTTGGCATCTGCGAGAGGATATTTTACGACTGTTTTGTAATATCCTTGATGTTCGCCTTTACCGTAATAAACTTTCTTTCTTGGCACGCCCCAAATATCATCTTCACTACTATCTGGATGGTCTGCTAACCTTGGTCCGATATAGCTTGGACCATCTATATACCGAAAATCTACGTCTAATAAATCCAATAATTCTTCCTTTTCTTTAACCCTATAATATTCACATATTCTTTGATCTACATCGGTACTTGCCCAGTAATCAATTAGAACTCGATCTAGTTTGTCAGAACGCTTGTTTATTAGGAAATTAAATCTCGTAAGGGAATCCATCAAAATTAGGTAAATATGTTTCTCTAATAAACCTTGTTAAATTTTGTTATCCCAAAATTCATTAACGTTGATTAATTAAAAAGCATATGTCATCAGATAGAATTGAACGATTAAGAAAGGATGTTGTGAGGGGAGCTCAAAAAATTTATGCTAAAGGCATAAACGAAGATGGAGAAGGCAACACAAGTGTTAGAATAAACAAAAATGAAATATTAGTGACCCCCAGCTCGACGAACTATGATCAATTAACTCCAGAAAAAATCGTACATTTAGATTTAGATGGAAATGTATTAAGTACAGGTGTTATACCCTCCACAGAAGTTAAGATGCATTTGGGAGTATATAGAGATCGCTCAAAAGTTGGAAGTATTATACACACTCATTCACCGTATGTTACAATGCTTTCAGTTCTAAGGAAAGGTTTACCTATTATGATGGAGCAACAGATAACCTTCCTCGGGGGGGAAATCCGTTGTACTGATATTACAAAGGCTCACACAGATGAAATGGGTACAAGCGCAATTGAAGCTCTAGGAATTAAAAATGCTGCAATCCTAGCAAATCATGGGGCGATAATTTGCGGAAAATCATTAGATCATACTGTTAGATTTGCTGTAATTTTAGAAAAACTTGCAAAAATATATTGGGGTGCTTTACAGGTAGGAGAGACAGTATTCACTATACCCGAAGAAAATTTTGAAGAACATGAAAAACTCTTTAATGCGTTATTTGCGTGTTATCCACGACGGTTGAAAAAGAAATAAAAAAAATATATTATTTTTTTGTAAGTTATAAAATTTTTAAAGACTATTTTGGACAATTTCCCGTTTTCTTTTATGAATGACTTCGAGTTTTTCCTGCATTTCCTTTAATGTATCCCCATGTAACGGATAGAAATAGATAAATATTAAATAAATTGCGATTATTACAATAGGATAAACTAAAAATAACAATGTTATTCCGAATAGTGCAGAATCCGGTTGAGCTTCAGAACCTTGTACATAGCCAAACGATACTAATAGTATAGTCGCGATAATGGGACCGATACTGACCGCCGGTTTATTGAAGAGTGCCTGAAGTCCTTGAAACATACCATCTCTGCGCGTTCCGTGTATGACCTCATCTTCATCAATAGATAAATATAGCAACGGAAATGTAAAGATAGAGTAACCGCTAAAAAAAGCTAGACATGCGTATCCGAGTATTATAAAAAGTGTTGAAGATGTTAAAACCCATAATATGAAGCAAATAGCCGTTCCTATTATTCTTACCGTCCCTAATCGAAGGATAATTCCCCTCATCCCCCATTTTGGTCGTAATTTCAAGCAAATAAAATATGAGCTGTAGTTTCCAATAACGAATATTAAGAAAAAGATGATAAATCCATTTTCTCCGAGAATTAATAGATAAGCAAATAGATAACTCAACCCAACGCTGCCAATTAACGTAGCGAAAAAGATATATCCGAGGTAAATTCGAAAAGACTTCAACTTTAAACATTCTTTCAATGATTTCCATAATGGAAAAACCTCATCTTTTTGAAATTCCGGTCTTTCCTTACAGAGCTTTGCCACAACAAGTTGCATTACCGTTGAGACGATTGCTACTATAATAACAATAATTTTAAAAGTTGAAGAAGTTGGTTTCATTTCTCCTATTACCAAAAACATCGGTAAGACGGCAATTGCCCCAATGACAAGTACTAAGAATTGAACGCTGCTCCTCTCATCAGTATCAGATGTCATCTCAGGTAGAAGCGCCAACCAAACCGTAACTACCAAAGTAAACAGCGTATCGAATAAGCATATAGCCACGCAGTAGTGAATAAATATAATTGTTTGATTATCAAAACTCCACGGAAACCAGACTAGAAGAAATGCCAATGCCCATACGGGGCCAAAGTACTTTATGTAAACAACCCTCCTGCTGCCCCATTTTTCGCGATTAGTTTTATCTGACATATGTCCTAAGAGCGGATCGTTGATAGCATTTATAGCCAGATAAATAATTTGTCCGGCGATAAAATAAATAGGGAGCAGATGCAGATCATTGAAAAAGAATTCGATATACTTTAGATCGAATATATATAAGAGAAGCCCATTTGGGATTGCTCCTAACGCGTAACCTATTTTTGTTTTACTACTTAGTTTTTTGGATGACATATTCTCCATATTTAATCCCCTTATTCCAATAGAGCTAAAATTTCAAATGGTAATTTAGTTTTTTTTAACCATTCGTAAATCTTTTTAGTGTATTAATGAAAAAGCAAAGAATTTTAAAAAATTAAGTAATTAATAGAATTTACTTATGATTAGATAAATTTTAATTAGAAAATTTAATTATTTGAGTTTATAATGCCAATTATATCTCTACAATTAAGTGATGATTTACTAGAACGGTTTGAAAAGGTGCGAAAGGTAAGCGGGTTCAATTCAAAAAGCGAAGCTCTAAGGGGAGCAATAGTAAGCTTTATCGAAGATCAAGAGAAATTTGAGAATTTAGAGGGCTACAAAATTATGACCATAAGTTTGGTTTATCCATTCAAAGAAGTCATAGTTGATGAAATATCTGAATTATATTCACAGTATAAAAAAATTATTAAGACTATAACTGATTGGCGCATTGTTGATAAAAAAATTGAACTCATCTTAGCTGTAGGTGAATTTGGTTTAATTAAAGATTTAAAAAATTCCTTATCTAAAATTAAAGAAGTTAGTAGT
>JAHQWS010000064.1 GCA_029856295.1 Promethearchaeia archaeon | reverse complement strand
GCATTAACACAATTAATTTCATTGCTTAAAGAATATTAGACTTATTAAAGTTAAGGTAATATTTTTTGAAGGAAAGAAATGAAATATAGTTTAGAATGTTTGTCTAAAGATATCCATAATATTCTGTTTACTCATTTTCCATAAAATAAAATACATTCCAGTTATACCCACTGTTACAGAGGTAATAAATACTCTAAATAATGTTCCGATAGGGACGATATAGTTAACTGGCATTTCCGTAAATAAGCCAAGGTTTGTTTCTAATAAATATGCGGAAAAAGAACCAATGAGAACTCCCATAATTCCTGAAGAGAACAAAAGTATCATGCTTTCTATTAAAAACATGTTCCTCACATTGCGTGCTTTCATTCCCATGCTTCTAAGAATTCCTATCTCAAATTTTCTTTCGAGCATAATCGCATACATAGAGGAAATTAATCCGAATATACTAATCATTATAGTAAACATTAAGATGATTTCCATTAAAGTGTTTTGTCTGTCAGTCATTTCCTCAATAAAATTAATTTTGGTTATGACATCGTCAAGAATAAAATTTCTATCCCGAAACAGGTTATTGATTTCATCTTTAACATCCTCAACAATTTCTTCAGAATTATCGCGAAGATTAATAAAGATCTTGTCAATTATCATATCAGGTTGTCTAGCATTCTTCACATTCATCAATTGCATATAGTTATCTAAAGAAACCATTACTCCTCCCCCATATGCGGAATTTTCATTGCTGCGGAAATTCCAAAAGCCCGGTATTCCTCCAGAAATTCCTGCTACAGTAAATAGCATTACAACCCCGGGATCATTTTCGATATTTGGATCATAAAATGTTAAGCGAACTTTTTCACCAGCATCTTCAACATCTAAAATATTCGCAATGGATTTTGCTAAGATAATGGTGTCATTTTGTTCAAACATTTTATCAAATGAATCGTCGTAATTACTTTCAGGACTGCTCCAAATTATAAGATCCTCATCAATTAAATCAACGAAATCCTCATCTACTCCAATAAATCCTGCATCAATTTCATCATGACTTGCAATGTCACCTACAGTTACTTTCAGTTTTTGTTTATGTGCTGTGGCATAGTATTGGAAAAGATCTCTTATTTTTTCTTCTGCGGAAGATGATTCTTCATAACCAAAACCTCCTTCGCTCGCTTCATACGTTACGGATATAATTGCTTGGAAGTCAAATGTATTATGAAGAGTATAGGCAATCTTGTCAATATCTCCGAACTCTTTAAGTTCCTCTAACATTCTTAATGTGATTGCATCATCTTCATCTAATCCTTGATTAACTATCACAATATCCGCACCATATTGAAATTTTAAAGTCAGTTTTATAGTATCTGATTCGATTTCATTTATACTTGTTACAAAGAATATAAATGAAAAAGAAATGGCAAACATCACAACTGTACTAGTGTTTCTTCTCCTGTATCTCTTCAAGGAAATTTTAATTATATTTGCATATTTTTTCACAGCAGGAGATACCATAGCTATAAATAATCTTTGAATAAGCGGGATTATTCCTACTGATGCAAACACTAAACCTATTAAAATAGCTGAAACTAATCCAATGAATAAAAATGAAATTAACATCACATTTCCAGTTGTAAAGATTCTTGGTAAAAGAACAAAAACAATCATGCCAATGGTAGCTACACAAATTCCAAAAATAAAACTTTTCACATTCATACTACCTTCTTTTGAAATTTCCCATCCTGCTTCTTTTGTTTGAAAAGGAGTAATAGATTTAATAATATCCAATTTTGCCGCTCTAATAGCCGGTAATAACGATATTAACAATGATACTAAAGATCCGATGGTTAAACCAAAAATTACAGTTGAAGGTTGAATTATAAATTCAGCTTCTCCCCATTCTAAACCAAAATAAAGAAACATAGCTCGAGCAATATGTGGAGTTAAAACTACGCCAACTGTGGTCCCTATGACAGAACCTAATATCCCAAGCATAAGTCCCTCGAAAAGCACCATTTTAATAGTAAACACTTTTTTACCGCCAACTACTCTAATTATTCCAAATTCTCTTACTCTTTCTTCTATAGATGTGGAAAGTATAGAGTTAATTAAGATTCCTGTGATTAACATAGAGAGAATTGTTATAAACCAAAATAAAATAGTCATAGACATCAAATTATATTCGCTTGCCTCTAATTCCTCTAATTTAGGCATTGTGACATCGAATTCATTTAAATCAAGTCGTTCTTGGATTCTCTCAGCAATCTTTCTCAATTTTAAAGTGGTTGCTTCGATATTACTTACATCGTATATGGTTTCTGGATTTTCAATCGTCCCCATAATGAAATTTATTTGACCCTCCCGATTTATGAAACTTTGAGCCTGCTTCAAATTAAGGAGAATCAATGCATTCTCAAAATCCATGAATTTATTCTCTTGCTCACAGACCTCAACAACTTTCACATCTAATGAATATCGTTCGTATTCTAAGTGAATAATATCGTCTTTTCCAACATTAAGTAGCTCTGCAGCATTTTGTAAAATGACGCATTCTCCATCTCTCGGCTCAGAATCATAAATTTCATCAGTTTCGTCGCCATCCTTATCAACTATGATTATATTGCCCATATTACCGTTTTCATACTCTTTTTCAAAATCTATACCATATACAATTAAAGAGCCGTTTTTATCAATGTTGTCGGAGGTAGCTTTTGTTAAAATCATAATGCGTGGGAAAAATTCTTCAACTCCTTCAATATCTTCCAAGTCATCATCTATTATATCTTCATCAAAAAAGGGATCATAACTTAAATCAGTTTGAAGAGTCTGCGTAATCATTATATCGGAGCTTCCAGTAGTATTTGTGATTAATTTCATATAATTATAATTCAAGGTATCATTGAGCATTCCAATAGCAGTCAATAAAAATATGGAAATAGCAATTCCTGAGACTCCAAAAACTACTTTTGCTCTGTCCCTTTTCATATCAAGCCAAGAATGCTTGATAAACTGAAAATTAAATCTATTCCTTAACCTATAATAAAAATATTTTACATTTACTTTTTTTATTTTTATTCATCTCTCCTATTATTCATTAATCACTGTTCTATTATCATTATCATAAATTTAAAATATCTAATTTGCTTTTCTTTTTTGGTTCAAATCTTCCTAAAATCTTACCTTCTTTTTCTAAAATTTCTTCAATATCATCCTTTTCTCTTCTAATTAATCTTACACTTTCCTTTTCATTTAGTATTTTCTCCTTTTTATGGAACTTTTTGAATTTTTTATTATTTGAAACTTTAATTTTTTCAAACGAGGCACATTTGCGACAGTAATAATCTTCTTTTGTCTCATCTTTAAAAGTCCATTTACCACAATTCATACAATTATATGCGGCATAAATTTGATCGTTGCTACATATAGGACATACGATATCAAATTCAGATCTTTCCTGATAAAACCAAGATCTGCAAAATTTACAATGAAGGGTAATAGGTCTTTTCACCTCATCTTCAATATTAAGACGGTTAATTCTCTTAATTATTTGATCCTTATCTAATTCTTTAGTTTTAATTCCACTTATCACAGCTCTCTTAGATATTTGTATCCATCTCTTTCTTTTTCTCTTTCTTACAAGTATGGTCCATCCAATAAACGCCAGAATTATCAATAAGAGCACTATTGGAACAATAATATTCCAAATCTCTGGTTTTGGCCCTTCGCTTCCTGTAATTGTAAGCTGTAGCCAATAAAGGAAACTATTATTAACATAAACTAATTTAGATTTTTCTACTCGATTACCCTCTTTATCAAAAGCTATAACTTTAATTTCATATTCTCCATCTTCATATTGTAAAGTATCCCATTTATATTTTAAAATCCCGCTCTCTTTATCATAATCAAAATCATTACTACTAATGCTCTCATCATTAATATATAGAGTTAATCTTGATTTGTCTATGCTAACGTCATCCATAATATACATTTCTATTTCGAATACGGAATGAACTATCTCATTTCTCTTAAGATTACGCATTTCTATTGTAGGGGCAATAAAATCTGTTGATTTATCATAACCAATATAAATATTATACAGAAACCATCCATCTCCTATCGCATTAGGAACTATTATTGAAGGCTCATAACTGTTAGAATATAGAGCAAACATTATCATAACTCTATCATTAGCATATTTAGATAGGTCAATCTCAACATTTCCAACAAGATCTTCGCTATCATATCTATATCTTTTAAGAAGTTTCCAGCTTTCACCGTAATCAGTCGATATTGAGATCCGGCACTCATCATAGTCAGTTTTGTTATAAAAAACTTCATTTTGTAAAGAAATATTTTGAATGAATTGTAAATAAACAGGATAATTATTTTCTATTTTCATTGGTCGAGTTATTAATTTTGCGTTCCAATCTGTCTCATAACCTTGACCTACACGAATCCCTGTTCTCTGGCCTATACCTCCATAGAGAATATTTTGTTGTATTCCTCGATGATAAATTGAATGCCATGTATTATCTCCTGTTAACCAAGCTGTGATTTCCCCTTGTATTGGTGTTCCCGTAATAAAATAATCATCTAAATTTTCATTTGAAAAATCATATCCTATGGCTTGCGAGTTCTTAATAACATTAAATTGTAGAGGTGAGGGGTTCGATAATACTATCTTAGAATTATCTTGATTATACCACACAGTACTATTTATATCTGTTCCATCTGAAACATGGAACCTAAAAGACCGGTTAGATATGCTCTCTAATATTAGAGCAATAGTAAAGAAAGTACCATTTTCAGAATTTATACTCCAATCGCCATATCTGTTAATCATTGAATAATTTGTCAAAACCTGATTTTCATCCTCTATTTCAATATAAACAAATTCGGGATAATTATTGTCTAAATCAGTGTAATTACATGAAAATGAAAATTTTTGAAACTTGGAGCCTAGTAGGGGGGAAACATCCATGACAAAATTAAAATGAATTACAGGTGCTTGATTATTTGAATAATTTTCAATAGCAAAATAGTCTAGCATAAAACCCTTATTCTTTATTGCATCATAAACTCCATCTACCGAAGAAACAAATCTAAATTGTAATAAAGATTCTTTATATTCAGTCATATTTATTTCTTCAAGGAACCATTCTTCTTCCATATTAGTATATGATTTTATATTTTCCCAGCCTGACCAATTTACGTTTATTTGTAAATACATGAAATCTAGGGTATTAATGCTAATTCTTAACCCGAATTTGGCAAAAGGGTTAGAATTTTTACTCAATCCACTTAAATTAAATACGGGGCTATATAATGTACCATTGGGTTGATCCTCTCCATAGTATAAAGGTTGATAACTATAATTTAAAGGGTAATTATGATTTAAATAATAACCAAAATACATTGATTTCCAAGTGTCCCCGGGATAAATACCTGATCTATCATCATTAATATTTGATTGATTTAATAGCCCCCAACCTGTGCCAGTATAATACCAATTATTTAAACCATCGTTAAAACTGTGGTTATATGGAAAAGTTTCAATTTCAGTTGGATATTCAATTGTTACGTTTAACTCACCCTGAATGGGATATCTTGTTTCTTTTCCATCGCTGGCCACAAAAAAGTAATAGTACGTACCCGGTACGGAAAGTTGTATCTGCTCACTCATAAATAAGGCACCCTCAGTATAATTATTAAAGAGATATCTCGGCGTCATAGTATAATTTCTGCCATCCATGGAGACATATACTTCCTGGGGTGGGATGTTTAATTTATCTTTATCAGTATAATTTATAAAAAAATAATAGATACCCGTAGTGTAATTCTTAAAAGGAGCCTCACCAAATACAAATTCTTCATAACTCATAATTGTTGTATTTTTAGAAATTCCTCCGGTTATGGATTCTACTTCAGGAAGACTTAGTTCAGGGGGAAATTGATTATCAATATTAGTAATATTTAATTTAAAAGTGCTGTTCCCGTCAATAGCTTTAACAATAACAATACATTCGGTTTGATTTTTTTTAGGAATGAAATAGAAATAATCGGGATCGCCGATAATTCCTTGTGAAGATCCTAATAATATTGGCTCACCATATTGGTTCGATTGATTGGAAAACAGAAATACGTCAAGATCAGCGTTCTCTTCCACACCTGTTAAGTTAATGAGATATTGTGTGTTAGCAGTCAAATTGACCCGCCTAGCAAATACGTGATCTCCGAGGGGGTCCTCCTCCGAACTGATTAAATAATCCTTTAGAGTTTTATTTATTTCTATATGCTTTGTTAAAGCGTCAATCGCAGCTTGAATATTTAACCTCCCATACCCTTCATGCTCATCTTTTAAACTACTAGAAATACCAAAAAAATTAGTAGGTGAAAAAATGTTCTCATCCACATTATCAGTGGAAGGGTCATCTTCTCTCTCTAAATTAGTTTCTGAGGAAGTCATCAATAATGTAGATTTAATAATTTCATTTCTTACAGAATAATTTACTTGTTCCCATTGGCTCCAATCACCCCATTTTGCGTCTATTAATATATTAACCGCCGCTGCAACAATTGCTGCAGCTATAGAAGTACCGTATGCAGCGGTCATATCTTTAGATTTAGAATCTGCTCCGACTATTAACCTATGACCCGGCAATTTACTTCCTCCTGGAGCTAGGATATCTGGTTTTGTAACACCCCCTCCTAAATCTTTCCCTCTGCTACTGTAAGAGGTAACTTGATCTTCATCATTCGTAGCACCTACCACAATTGCTTTTTTGTTGGATGCTATACTATTTGCACAGTCAGAACTATAGGGGCCATAATTTCCAGCAGCAATTATTACTAAAATCCCCTTTTCAATCACTTCATTTATTATTCTATTACCTGCAATAAAATCTCCACTTTCTGACCCTATACTCAAGCAAACACTAATAATGTGATATTTGCTCCTATTATGAATAACACTTGCTAGTGCCGATATCAAATCGGATGTGTAGCCAATCCCTGTCTGGTTTATAATTTTATATGAGACTATTTTCGTCATGTTTGCTATTCCTGTAAAATAGGCATAATCTTCTATATAAAATTCAGGGAAATATGAAATACTTGTATTAAATGAAAATACAGGAAATTTATTATCTGTCTTATGATATTTTAGATATAAATCATATACTGCTTGTCCATTTTTAGAGCTACTATAATTAATGGTATACCACTTATTAGGATTAATACTATTATTATAACTCACTAATTCTGTTTTATTAAAATATAACTCAATCCAAAAATTATCAATCCCAGGTGCATGATCATTCCAGGTTGAGTTTATAAAAATAGTTGAATCTGTTTTAGAAGTGTTAAAACTAAATATTTTTAAAGTAAAATTTCCAGGTTCTCCAGAATCATCATATAATTCTGTATGAGAATAATTGCCATATACATTTACAATTGTAGGATTAGTTGAATTATATGGTTGATCGCCTGTTCCTGCTATTACCGACGAGATATAAGTACCGTGTCCATTAGTATCTGAGGGCATTAAATCATTATTGATAAAGTCTTGCCATCCTACAATATCTCCGCTTAAATCAATAGGATTATACCCATTAGGAAAAAAATCATGACTCGAATCTATTCCACTATCTAAAATCGCTATTGAAGAATTTGTATCACCCATAAATCCCTCCAAATAATTAGATGAGTTAATCGCTCCAGATTGAAGAGAAACAAAATTCATCTGGGTTTCGATAATTTCATTTTTTTCAATGTTAATATCATTCCAGTTCGATTGAAACGATGTGATATTATCATTAGGGAGAATACCTGCGAAGCCAGATATTGAAGTAAACGTATTATTCCAAATTTTATTATTATTTATGATTCCCCCATAATCAGTAAAATTGTCCAAAATTTGTGTGTTAAATGATGAACTATTAAAGAATATTATAAGGTTTGAATTATTATTATTTTGATTTGAAACATTGATGGTTTTATCATTAAAATTATAAATTAATTCATCTTCTTTAGAGGTACTCAATTTATAAGAATAAAGATAATGAGTTACTAACAAATGAGACAAAACAATAAGGAGGAGGAAAATACAAGTAATTTGTTTTCTTTTCATCCCTATGAACCACCTCCTTGTTCAAGTGGTTTTGATTGCTCATTCATACTTTCACTATCTAGTATCCTGATTCTTTCCCTCAAAGTATGTTCTATCTTGAGAACAGACTCGGATGATGTGAGTGAAAATAATTCCTTTTCACTCCGTTTCAATTCAAATTTTTCCCATTTATATTTATGGGTATTTCTATAGTAAGTTCCTATAATTATTCCAGCAATCGCACACGGAATACCGATAAACATTAATTGGATGAATCTTGGGGAAATAACTTTTATATCTACCTCGTTAGATTTATCCTCTTGCTTTGTTAGATAATAATAGTCAAGTGTAGCCTCGCCGAGGATTAAACTTGATTGAGATTTTGCCTTTATAGTATATTCATATGATTTTACCTGACCAGGGAATATGCTATCTATTTCATTAACTAAATTTCCATCAGTTAGAGAAAATTGTATTTGAGTAAAACTTGTCATATCATTTAGTTTAATACTTTTTATGCAAATGGATCCTGTATTTTTGATTTCGACAGTTACTTTTATCTCCTCTCCTATTTCCACCTGATCCATATTAATTGATTTTTCAATCGAAAAATCTACATATCCAAGAACTATAGGCAAGGATTTAGAGATTTGAATCGTTCTACTCTCAGATCCTTTAATGAATTTAACTGAAGGATAGTAATATCC
>JAHQWS010000063.1 GCA_029856295.1 Promethearchaeia archaeon | reverse complement strand
ATTGGGGGAGGGGATGGATCCCTCGATGTTATTTTTATAATCTGAGGGGTGCCAATTTGACCAGAAACAACAGTATCATGAATACGTTTGAAATTATGATCAAAGCGCCGATTAAATCCAACCATTAATTTAACACCTGCTTCTTTCACAAAAGATAAGGCTTGTTTTATCCGTTTTAAATCCGTGTCAATAGGTTTTTCACAAAATATGTGTTTTTTTGCTTTCGCAGCTTTTTGAATAAAATCTGCATGCGTATCTGTAGATGAGGCAATTACTACTACATCAATTTCAGGATCCGTAAAGATTTCATTTGCATCAGTCGTGAGGTAGAGAATACCTATTTTAGCAGCCCATTGCTTCAATTGATTATCTAGCTTGACATCAGCAACAATTTTTAATTTCACTTCAGGTATTTTATGTAAAAGATTTTCAATGTGAATTTTACCTATTCTCCCCGCGCCAACTACACCAACAATGAATTTTTTACTCATGATTTACTCTTAATTTTTTTTAATTTCAGCTATAACATTAGTTATAATACATTTTATAAGTATTTTTTAATTTTTATATGACAGCATTTTGGTAATGTCTTTTTCGTAATGTTTTTTATTTGGAATTTTTAAATTTATTAATTAAAGATTTAAATTTACATAAAAATAATTTGAATTAATAAAAAAATATATAATAAAAAAAAAGTGATTAATATGAGTGAAACTGGATATCATAAAATTACAGAAAAAATGAGAGTTGCTTTTGCTCTAGGGGAAGTTGGTGATAATGTGGCTTTAAACATCTTTCAGTTTTTAGTTTTCACATTTTATTTTACTGTGGTGAAACTTCCGGTATTATGGATTAGTTTAGGCTTTATACTTTGGAGTGTCTGGAATGCCATTAATGATCCAATGATCGGCTACTTATCAGATAAAACTCGTAGTAAACGGGGTCGAAGAGTGCCTTGGATGATGGCTGCTACAATCCCATTATCTATTATAGTTATCCTATTATTTACACCCCCAATCGGTCTTAACTCTGATGTGATAAATTTCATCTATTTATTAGTAATTCTAATGATATTTGACACTGCCTACACTGCATTTAATTTAAATTATAATGCTCTTTTCTCAGAAATGTTTGTTGAAATGGAAGATCGAAGTAGAACGGGAAAATTTCGAATAAGTTGTGTCATGTTGGCCACTATTTTTGCCTTTGTATTCCCCACCTTCATTATTGACGACCTTACCAATAGATATAATCGTCCCGAAACACTAACTCAATACCAATTAACTGGTATCTTTGCTGGTATTATTATTTTTGTGACATATGTTATTATCCTGAAATGGGGAGTTCGCGAACCAAAGGAGTTCTCAAAAGATGCCGAGACGGCCTTATCTTTTAAATCTACAGTTACAGCTTCCTTTAAAAATAAGTCCTTTTTATGGTTTTTAATACCAACAATTGGCACATGGATGGTTATCGGCATAACACCAGCATTGGCACCACTCCATATGACGTATGCTGTTGGAATAGAGGATTCAGAGTTAATTGGGCTAATCCTACTGGTTTTATTTCTCTCTGCAGCTGCCTCTACTCCATTGTGGGAGAGTATACGAATAAGAAAAGGAGCTCGCATGTCTGGAATGGTCGGTGTAGTGTTCTGGTCTATTGGAGGTATACTTTTGGCATTTTCAACTAGCTTTGAAATGGCTTTAATAGCCGCGATTATAGATGGTATTGGATTAGGCGGTGGTCTCTATTTTTATGATCAATGTATCGCAGAGATCATTGACGAAGATGAAATTACCCAAGGAACACGACGATCTGGTATATACTATGCAGTTTTGAATTTCTTTATTAAATTTTCAGCGATTCTTAATTTTTTAATCATCGGTATAGTATTTTCTAGCGTTGATTGGCAAACATACACACCGAACCCGGGAGTAGATACAATATTTGCTCTTCGATTTCTGATGGGTATTTTTCCCCTTATTCTCCTTATAATTTCCTTTATAGGATTGTATTTTTATCCTATTCATGGAGAGCGATTAATGGAAAATAGAAGAAAACTTACAGAATTACATGAGCAAAAGAGAAGTAGTCTATAATAAAATTATTTTCTAATTCATTTCTTTTTTTTTTATCAATTTCTTGTTAAAAACTTATATATATATAAGGATTATTGAAATGATAAATAGAAATATTATATATTAAACATGATAAATAGAAATAATATATATTAAACATAAAATGTTGATTTTATGAGTGAAATTAAACCTCAAAAAGTTTCTAAGGGAATGAGAGTTGCCTTTGCGAATGGTGATATAGGAGATACAGTTGCTCAATTTACTTTTCAATTTTTGATTTTTACCTTCTATTTTACGGTTGTAAGACTTCCAGTTTTGTTGGTTAGTTTAGCATTTATTTTTTGGAGTATTTGGAATGCATTTAACGATCCCATGATTGGCTATCTCTCCGATCGGACGAAAAGCAGATGGGGACGTAGGGTACCATGGATGATGGGTGCGACTATTCCATTAGCGATTGTAATGATATTGTTATTTACTCCACCGATCGGTTTAAACTCAGATTTAGCAAATTTCTTTTATCTATTGATTATATTAATTTTGTACGACACTGTCTTTACCTCATTTAATTTAAATTATAACGCACTTTTTTCGGAAATGTTTGTTGAAATGGAAGATCGGAGTAAAACAGGAGAAATACGCATAACTTTCACAATGATAGCAACAATTCTAGCTTTTGTCTTGCCCACAATTATTATAGAAGATTTGACAAATAGATATAATCGTCCTGAAACGTTAACTCAATACCAAATGACTGGAATTGTTGCTGCAATTATAATTATCGTTTCATATTTCATCATACTGAAATGGGGCGTTCGCGAACCTAAGGAATTCTCAAAAGATGCTGAAACCGCATTATCTTTTACAAACACTGTGAAAGCTTCTTTTAAAAATAAGTCATTTCTATGGTTTATTTTTCCAGCACTTGGCACATGGATGGTTATATACATATTACCGGCATTGGCGCCTTTGCATATGACGTATGCAATTGGAATAGATGATTCTGTGTTGATTGGACTTCTTCTACTTGTTATGTTCCTTTCTGCTGCGGCTTCTACACCTATATGGGAAAAGATTAGAAAAAAAAAAGGCGCTCGCATGAGCGGAATGATCGGTATCGTGGTTTGGGCAATTCCTGTTTTATTTTTTGCCTTTGCAACTAGCTTTGAAATGGCTCTAATTATAGTGATTTTCGAGGGTATAGGGTTAGGAGGGGGTATCTATTTTTATGATCAATGTTTAGCAGAGATCATTGATGAAGATGAAATTATGCATGGAACGCGACGCTCCGGTATTTATTATGCTGTTATAAATTTCCTAATAAGGATATCGACCATTATTAATTTTGTAATAATTGGTTTAGTATTTTCCAGCACAGATTGGCAAACATATGAGCCGAACCCGGGAGTTGATACAATTTTAGCCCTTCGACTTTTAATTGGTGTTTATCCTTTCATAGTTCTGATTTTTGCCTTTATAGGAATGTATTTCTATCCTGTCCACGGAGAGCAATTAATAGAAAACAGAAGGAAACTAACCGAATTACATGAACAAAAGAGAAGTAGTCTAAAATAAAATTAGTTTTTAAGCAATTTTTCTTTCTTTTTTTTATAGCGATTTTTTAAACAGATGTAATAATAAATAATTTGAATAACTTCTATGAGTGCTCAAGATTTACAAACCTATGGATATCGTTGGATTGTTTTGCTTTTGTATTTTTTCGCAAATGTGGTATCCAACATGCTTTGGACCACGTATGCTCCCATTACTTCACTTGCAATGGAATTCTATGGCGTTGATGAATTTTACATAATATTAATATCACTTATGTTTTTGATTGTATATATTCCTATAACTTTTCTCGCGTCGTGGCTAATAGATAAGTATGATTTCAAAGTGGGAGCGGGATTTGGAGCCGTATTTATGGGCGTATTTGGCTTTCTACGGTATATAGCAGATGATAATTATGTCCTTGCTTTAATATTTAGTATTGGAATAGCGATTGCACAGCCTTTCCTTTTGAATACCATAACTAAATTATCGGCAAATTGGTTTCCCAATAAAGAACGTACAACTGCTACCGGGATTTCATTAATTGCCACCTCTATAGGCGTTGCATTAGGAATGATTGCCACACCGATTTTAGTTATAGGGATTAATTTTAGAAGCATGCTGCTTATTTATGGGATCTTGGCACTTATCTCAAGTCTGCTATTCCTAATTTTCGCAAAAAATAAACCACCAACACCACCTTCGACTAATTTAACTACTGAAAGGGTTTTTATGTTTGAGGGGCTGAGACTGCTTTTTTCAAACCGTAATTTCATGATTTTTGCTAGTATCTTTTTTCTTACAATGGGAGTTTTTAATATGATTATGACCTATATAGAGTTAATTGTCATCCCACGGGGTTATGATTCGATATTTGCTGGAATTCTTGGGATGGTGTTAATACTCGGTGGAATAACTGGTACAATTATAATGGCTCTATTGTCCGATATCTTAAATAAACGAAAAATTATTATGATAATCTCGCTATTTATCGCAACTGTTTCATTATTAGTATTTTCTTTTACTTCTGATGAACTCTTATTATTAACATCAGGCTTTTTTTTTGGATTTGGTTTAATGGGTGCAGGTCCCTTGGCATTGGAATATGCAGTAGATGCCACCAAACCTGTTCCAGAGGCAAGCTCAAATGGTATATTAATGATGGTTGGGTCGCTTGGTGGAATCGTTTTGATTATTAGTTTAGAAAACGTCAAGATTTCAGGTGATTACTTCCCTGCTTTGATTATTCAAACAGTTTTGCTAGCGTTTTCTTTTATCTTAGCTTTTTTTGCAAAGGAATTTAAAGTCAGAGGAGATTAAAAATCAATTTATTTTTTAAAAATCATCGCTCTACTTTATAGATGCAAAAAAACAAGCCTATTGATTAAGTAGTGTAACTAAGTGCTTTTTTGGTTTTAAATTTACCTCAAAATTCCAGTAATTAATGTCTAAGTTAAAACTTTAAGTTAATAAATAAAAGTTTAATTTATTCAGAATCTTATTTTAAATAATTAAAAATAAAAGGAGAAATACTATTAAAATGAAAGCTGTAGAATTATCCGCCAAATGGTCTCCAAAAGCGATTTTTAAACTTGGTTCGAAAGATATTGATGGCAAGCTAACTTATCTAGGTTCCCAAGTTTGGAAAAATCCCGTAGTAAATGTTGTTGAAGATAAACCCATTCCGAAAATTAACCCTAATGAAGTACTAATTAAAGTGAAAAGATGCGGAATATGTGGTTCTGATGTTCATATGGCTCAAGCTTATGATGATGGGTATATCTATTATCCTGGATTAACAGCGTTTCCTGTCACTCTCGGCCATGAGTTTGCTGGCGAAATAATTGAAGTCGGCAATCAAGCTATAAGTAAAAGAACCGGTAAATTATGGGAAGTTGGAGAACCTGTCACCGTTGAAGAAATGGTATGGTGTGGTGAATGTAAGCCATGTTGTGATGGTTATCCCAACCATTGTGAACGACTACAAGAGTTGGGATTTTCAATTGATGGGGCTTTCGCAGAATATATAGCTGTCCCCTCAAAGCTATGTTGGAGTTTAAAGAAATTGCAAGATAAATATGATGATATATATAAAATTGGCAGTTTAGTTGAACCTACTTCAGTAGCTTATAATGCTGTTATAGAGAGGGGGGGAGGTATTAGACCTGGTGAAAATGTTGTCATTTTAGGTGCCGGACCAGTCGGTTTAGCGTCCGCAAGAATTTTAAAAACAGCAGGAGCAGCGGTATGTATTGTCTCTGAACCAAACGAGCATCGAGCGGATCTAGCCAAAAAAATGGGCGCTGATTATATAATCAACCCTCAAAAAGAAAACTTTGTAGAGAAAGTAAAAGAATATACCGATAATGACGGGGCTGCTTTGTACCTTGAGGCAACGGGACTTCCTCAAGTAGTTACAGAAGATATTCAAAACTGTATTTGGGAATGTAAAGCCGTCAATAGTACTGTTGTTATAGTAGCTAGAGCTGAGCAAAGGATGCCTGTTTGTGGAGAATATTTTCAAGTAAGAAGGGCTAGAATTGTAGGAGCACAGGGACATAGCGGGCATGGAACATTTCCAAATGTTATTTCTTGTATGGCAGCTGGCATGGATATGACACCTATGGTCACAAAAGAAATAAGTTTAGATCAAGTTCCAGAAAATCTAAAACTATTACAGACAGATCGAGAGAATTGTAAAATTTCAGCTAAAATAAATTAATTTTTTTCTAAAAAATCATCCATTTTTTTCTGTTTTTCATTACTCAGTAAAAATTTGGTGGAAGTAGTTCCATTAATATAATCAATGTATCTCTAATATCATATACCATAATCAGGTAGTGGTTCCTCAAAAACCCAGTGAAGTTCTTTAGGTAAATCGTGATAATCCACTTTTTTCAAAATATCTGAGAAATCTCGGCTATTATAGGTATTCCAGAACAGTATAGTCTTATCCTTTACATCCAATTTATTTGCTCGGACAAAACCTAACAGCGCTGCGAAAGTCTTTCCCGAATAAGTAGGCTCGAGACTAATTCCTTCCGCAGTATTTAAGAGTTTAATCGCTTCAAGACAATCTCGTGTTGGAAGCCCGTATTCTCCTCCATAATAATCCTCGTTATAGTGTAAATGCTCAAAAGTAATTTCGGGTATGGATTTATCGTATTTGTCCATGTATTTTTTTGTTTTAATTGATAGCCTGCGTATCACCTTAAAATTGCTTATGCTCGCAAACGACACTTGCACCGCGTGAATATGAGTTTTTAATCCAGCAAGTTTAACTCCTATCGTCAAACCTGCGGCTGTTCCGGAAGAAGCGGTCGGGACGAAAATATAGTCAGGTTCAGTTATCTCTCCGTTATTTACCTGGTTCTTGAGTTCAAGCGCGGCATCAATATATCCCAAAATTCCTAGAGGCGTGCTACCCCCCGGCGTTATGAAATAACTGTCGTCGCTTTTTGGAATAGTTTCTTGAGAATAATAAATCTCGTTTTTAAAGTATACATTAAGTAATAAATTATTTCTAACAAAGCTAGTAACTGGTTGATCAATCATAATTGCTATGGGTTTTAGTTTTAATTGTTGGCAAAATATTGCGTTCGCAACACATTGGTTAGATCCAATGGCTCCTGCTGTTATTACTTTTCTACATTTCTGATTTAGGGCTTCTGCGTAAATAAATTCCATTTTTCGGGATTTGTTCCCTCCGTATAGGGGGGATGTGAGATCGTCACATTTCATCCAAAGCGAGTGTGTACCAAATTTTTCTTCTATTTTGGTTAGCTTTTTGACAGGCGTTTCTGAAGGTACTAACTTTATCCATGGAACATTTCCCTCGAGGTCTGGGTACTCTTCAAATAAAAGTGGTTTTTTTCGGATTTCAGGCATCTATTAATTTCACATTTGATTATTTTGTTGCTAAATTTCTTATTTCGTCTTTTTTTATATAATTAATCTTTTTAAATTTAAGGCTTTTTCTCTCTATTAGTTTATTTGTAAAATCTCAGCTAAGATTGAATAAAACTTGCTTTAAAATATTTATTATAAAATCGTTCTTAAATATTCTGAAGCTTCTTTGGCAACATCTTCAAATGAAGGTTTCATAATCGTCTCGATAGATGCAAAACCAGTATATCCTGATTCTTTAAAAATGTTCAAAAACGATCTGAAATCAAAATGCCCCGTGCCAGGTGCCCGTCTGTTATCATCAGCTAAATGGAGATGAGCTACGTAATTGATGTTATCTCTCATATACTCCCAGATATATAATGGGTCTTCCTCTAAATATGTATGAAAGGAATCAACTAGTAATTTTAAATGATCAGACCCTATTTCTTCAAGTAAACCTACTGATTCTGAAATTGTATTGTATGAATCTATTTCAAACTGATTAATAGACTCAAATAATAATATCACATCATTCTTTTCAGCTAAGCGGCAACATTCTTTTAGCGACGAGATGATGTTTAATTTCTCTTTTTTCGAACTACTTTCAAAATTATATCGACCTCTAATTAGCCCGATAATAACCTTGGATTGTGTCTCACGAGCAAATTCGATATATTTTTCAATCCTCTCGACTGCTTTTTTTCGCATAATATCTTCATGATGCCCTAAAGAATATCCAAACCTTATAAAAGTTCCACCCGTTCCTAAAGCAGGAATTTCCATTTCATAGGATTTCTTGATTTCATTAATCTTTTTCACGTCTACTTTTTCCGGTTCTAATAGACTTAGTTCAATGCCATCATAACTCAACGGCTTCAAAAAATCGCATAACGAGGCGAATTTTTTAAGTATTTGTTCTTGATTGCTTTCGGATTCCTTCAACCCAGAAACTATACTTAGTTTCATAATAATCTAATTATATGCTTGGTATTTAAAAAAGTTAATATATAAATTCAACTCTGAAATCGTAAAAAAAATATCTATAGACGAGAAGTTTATATTAGTAGTATGTTATTAATATAAATAAAATACGTAATATTTGCGGGGAAATAAGCGGTATGTTTTTATTCATTAGGATACTCGCAATAAAAACTGTGAAAATTTTCCCGTTTTTAAATTACACATTTGGAGTAGTAAAAAATTGAATAAATTACACAAGTTATTATTAGCAATCCTAATAATAATAATTTTTTCAATATCAATCTTAAATGTATCATCCAATATAAAAAAAATAAATATCC
>JAHQWS010000062.1 GCA_029856295.1 Promethearchaeia archaeon | reverse complement strand
AAAAAAATATGAATCTAATAACAGGGGTTAAAAAAAAATGGTTGTAGAATATGATATTGTTTCTAATTTTTGTCCAGAGTGCGGGGGTTTGACACAAGTTTTTTACGAAAGAGGAGAGACTGTATGCAAGGCCTGCGGGCTTATCGTCGATGAGCGCGGGCTTGACTTATCTCACAGTGGGATAAGGGCATACACAAAGCAAGAAAAAGATAGGAAGGAAAGAACAGGATGTCCTATGTCGATTTTGATGCCCGACATCGGGTTGAGTACGATAATCGACCGAACCAAGATTAAGAATCCAGACTTACGAAGGGCGGCAAAGTGGAATACCCATATGACATGGGAAAAGAGGAACATGCTAATCGCTATTACGGAGTTAAAGAGGATTGGTAGCAACTTGAATTTTCCAGATCGTGTAAAGAAGGCGGCAGTTCGGCTTTACAAGGAGGTTTTTAAGAGAAAACTCTTGAGAGGCAGATCTATAAATGGCATGGTTGCGGCTTGTGCGTATTTTGTATGTAAGGAAGAGAAAGTTCCAATAACTCTACAGGAGATTTTAGATGAGGCTTCAATCAACCAAAACATTGTAAAGAAATGTTATAAAATCTTAGTAAGAGAATTGAATTTAAAATCACCTCATATAGATCCGGTTTCACTAATTCCGAGGTATTGCGCCGATTTAGGCTTAGGTATTGACGTAGAAAAAGAGGCGATAACGGTATTAAAGAAATTTATTGACAGATCATCGATCTGCGGTAAGGATCCAAAAGGATTATGCGCTGGGGCAATTTATTTAGTTGCCAAGCTCAAAAACAGAAAAGTCAGTCAAAAGGAAATCAGTCGGATTATCAACGTCACAGAAGTGACATTACGCTCGAGATATAAAGAGCTTTTAAAAGGCATTAGTTTTAATTTTTAAATAGATCGTTAGCATCTATTTTTCTTTCTTTCTTTTTTTAAATTTTTTTGAGAAGGCCCGCTAAAGTTTTTAGTTTCAGATTCTATTTTTCTTAAGTTTCAGATATAGCGAATTAAAGAGTTACGTGATAACGTTTGATTTTTGATCAATTGATCGAAAATCGTAATTATTCACTAATTTTTTATAATTTTAAATAAAACTTATTAAATTAAAGAAATAGAATAAAAGAAGCCAATTAATTTTGGTGTCCTGTCCTTCTGGCAGCTATCTGCCCAACCTTTCTGCCAGGAGGGGCATTTCTACTGGTCGTTGTAGGTTTATGAGGTGATTGTTTTGCTCCTCCGCCATATGGATGAGAAGCTGCGGTCATTGCGACACCTCGGACAACTGGCCATTTTTTTGCTTTTGATTGAATGTAATAAAATTTATTTCCTGCCTTAACAAATGGTTTATCGGTTCGACCGCCACCAGCAACTACTCCAATAGTACAGAGGCAATTTTCGTGAAACCATTTTCTTTTTTTCGAGCGAAACAGTAGCTCAACTTTATTTTCAGATTGATTTCTGACAATTGCCGACACTCCAGAGGCCCGGGCAAATTTTCCACCATCTTGAGGTTTTCCTTCAACATTATATACTAAAGTTCCTAATGGGATCTCTTTTAAGGGTAAAATAGTCCCGACTTCAATAGGTTGTTCGCCTTTCGCTTGAATAAACTCGTCGCCTTCAAAAATGCCTTCTGGAGGGAGCCATAATCCTTTTTGTCCATCCTCATATCTAATTTTTGCTATAGGAGCCCCTCTTCCCGGTGAGTGAATGAATTCTATGACTCTAAATTTAAATTGACTTTCTCCTTCTTTGAAGCGGCGATATTTTACTGCGCCTACATGTCGATGCGAGGGTGAGCGCCATGTTAAAGTTCCTCTGCCTTTTCTTTGAGCTAAAATTCTCTTTCCCATCTGAATCACGAAATATAGTAATTAATCTTCTTTAATTAATAAAAGTTTAAATTTTTTATTATTTTCCTTGATGGTTAAATAAAAATTAGAGCTTTTTATTTTTTAACAATTCATCTATGTTATAATTAAACGCGATGGGAATTTCTCTTTCAATAATCTCACCGGCTATATTTTTAAGGAGCATTTCTTTAACTTCTTGCGGATTAGTAGTTTGTCCAAGAATCCATCCTAGTTTTACATAACCAACTTCGGGCAGCATATTTTTTCCTGGTATGACCCCTATATTTTGTAATTCTCTTCCAGTTGAGTACACATTCATCCCTACAAACCCATGCAAGGTTTGCGTGGTCATAAGAACGGTTATTCCTTCTTGAACGGCTCTTTCAACAGAATCGTAAATCGTAGTGCTTACATGTCCCAGGCCTGTACCGGCAAATACAATGCCTTTATATCCTTTATCAATATAAAAGTCAATAAGCTCTTCATTCAATCCGGGATATGAATAGACCAAAGCAACCTTTTTCTCAAAATTAGGTAATGCTTTCGTTTGAGATTCTGATCTTTTGTTATAATCATTTTTGAACATTTTTATTATCCTATTTTGAATCATTCCCAATGGGAGGGCGTCGACTGATCGAAATGTATTTCTAACAGAGGAATGCATTTTTCTGACTAAAGTCCCTCTATGGATTAAACCATAATCATGTGCAGTGGAGCCTAACATTGTAATCACCACTTCAGCGATGTCTGAAGTTGCCACAATCGTCGCATTTATCAGATTTAAAGCTGCGTCAGAGGATGGTCTATCGGAGCTCCTTTGGCTTCCTACTAGGACAACGGGAATTGATAGATCTTGTAGCATGAATGACAAGGCTGCCGATGTATAGCTCATAGTGTCTGTTCCATGACCTATAACTACACCATCTTTTCCAGAATTCGCAGCATGTTCAACTTTTTTAGCTAATTGTTGCCAATATTCGGGTCTCATGTTTTCTGAAAGAATTTCAAAGACAATTTCAGTTTCGAGGTTGCAAATTTCTGCTAATTCTGGGACTGCGCTAAAAAGTTCACCTGGAGTAAAAGAGGGAATAACTGCCCCTGTAGTATAATCTAATCTTGATGCCACAGTTCCACCGGTTCCTAAAAGCTTAATATTAGGGAGATTTTTATTGATGGGAAATTTTTTTTCTGGAATTTTATAATGTGCTTCTCTTTTTCCAGTCTTTTCAATGTTAAGGATGTGAGCGGCGTGAATACCAATATTATAATTATTTTCGAGTTTAATTTCGATATAATCTGGAGCGGAATATTCGTTTCTAGGGAGCACAATACCTTCATATTCTCCCTCTTTAGTGGTAACTTTAATAATATCCCAAATAGCAACTTTATTTTTCTTGAGAACTTCTTTCCCTTTCCCTTTATATCCTTTTAAATTTTCTGTCATTTATTTCAACTCCACTAATTTTTTCTGTAATATGGTTTTTAATTCATTCGATACAATTTTACCATCAATTTTACCTCTAACTTTTTTCATAACTTCTCCCATCAAGGGTCCCATGGCTCTCATTTCTTTTTCTTTTATGACGTCTATATTTTTATGTATAATATTATGTATGATTTTCTTTAAGTCGTCTTCTGAAATTTTTTCAATTTTCAGCTCTTTTTTGAGTTCTTCTATTGTTAAATCGGGGTAATTGGATTTAACAATCATAAATTCTTCAATAGCTTCTTTGCCGATTTCATTGTATTTTAAAAGAGTAAAAATATCAATAAAATCCTTTTCTGTTATATTTTCCACTTCTTTCCCATCTCTTCTTAATGCCTTGGTTGTCTCTAGCAGGGTGGTAATTATAAGAGTAGGATTTTCAGGATAGATTTTGAGTAGTTCGTTAAAAAGATTTAAATTTCCGGTAAAAATTAATTCTTTAATTAAGCGCTCTTCCATCTTGTATTTTTTAGAGTATTGCTTGATGATAGTCCATGGATACTCAGGGAGATTTTCTTGTATAATTTGAATTTCTTTCTCTGAGTTTATTATTGTTTGCGAGTCTGTATCAGGATAAAGTCTTGCACCACCGTGTAATTCTCTTAAAAATTCCGTATTTCCATTTTCCAATGCTCTTCGCGTTTCGGGCGGAACTCCTTTAAATGCATATTTTACCCTATTAATGACAACATTCATTGCTTTATCGATTTCATCCTTGGTTCCTAATACCAAAACAAAACAATCGCCTTCTTTTGAATTTAGTTGCTTGATAAGTTTTTTAATATCCTCATCAGAGAATTTATTATTTTTTAAATTTTCATCTGAATGAATAATTCCTTTCAATCCAGAAATAGATTGGACTTTACTACTCACTTCCGTACCAAATCTATAATCTTCCATCAACTCCATACCAAAAATTCCTTTAAATCCTTTGACATTGATTCCATAAAGTTTTTTTCCTGATTTTATTCCTTTAGCTATGAAATTAGACTTGGTGTTTGTCATTATTTTTGATAAATCAATAGGCTTATTTATGATATTTTCTTCTTTTAAATCCCGCTTCTCTAATTCTTGCTTAATTTTAACTAAATTTAATTGTCTTGAAACTTCGTGATTGATTAAAGTAGGAATCGAGTCTAATTTCTGAACTCCCTTTATCTCGATTCTGGTCCCATCTTTAATGCTTACATTAACATCTTGTCGAATGGAGCCTAGAACTTTTTTAACATTAGAAGTCCATAGTAGTAATCCAAGGCGTTCGGCTGCTTCACGGCATTCATATGGATCGCTGATATCTGGTTTAGTTGTAACTTCTACTAAAGGAATTCCTAATCGATCTAATCTGAAATAATTTGTCCTTTTTTCAGTTTTGATTTTTCTTGCAGCATCTTCTTCTAAACAAAGAATATCTATACCAATTTTTTTTGCATTTTCTAATTCGACATAGCCATCTTTAGCTAGTATCATCGTTCTTTGAAAGCCGCAGGGAACGCTTCCATCGAGGTAATTTTTTCTGCACACATGCATTTCTTCAATAATATTAGCTTTAAGAAGTAGCGCAATTTCCATGGCAATTTTTTTCGCTTCATTATTACATTCGAAAGGGGGGGTTTCATCTAATTCATACGTACAGATTACGTCGTTATAGCCCTCGTATGTGATGTCCATGCCTTTTTCATATTCCGTAAGCATGGCCTTATCATATGTACCCATTTCACCGAGTACTGGTCTCATGAATCGTTTTATGGTAAAATCAGGTTCACGAGTGCCTTGTAATTTATTTGGACACCTACAAAATAATTTCGTTTTAGAATCAAGTTGTTGATGAATTTCAAGACCACACATGAGGCCTAATTCTTCATAGTCAAACTCTTCCATAGTTAATCAAATTTTTATTATAATTTATTATTTTTTTTATAGTCTCTATTGTTTTTATTGTTCCATCACTTATAACTAGGATGAAAAATGGAAAAAAAAAAGATACATAAAGAAGAATTAATACCAATTATTTAATTAAAATCTTAGCTATAGATATTTAAAACTATGAAGAGCATCAATTTTTTATTTCCCACTAAATTTAAAGTTGAATTATAGTTCCTTCTAAATAAAATCTCCCATTATCTTGAGTAATACTTGCATATTTTGAAAGATGGTCAAGTATACAATCATGTTCTTCCTTGTATTCTTCTTTTGATAGCCGAATTTGAAAAAGGAGATTGGTGCATATAGGCCCTGAAGAAAGAGAAGAGGGGGAGAAGAGCAAAGTCCGAGTCTAAATTTTCTTAGAAACATAAGGTCCGTCTGATGTATAACCAAGAGAATAAAACCAATCTTTAGCTCCAATTCCACTTATGACAGCCAATTTATGTGCATCAAAATCTTCATATGAAATTTTTTCTGCATTTTCCATTAATAATTTGCCATAGCCTCTGTGCTGAATTTGAGTATATCTATTAGGTTTTAAATCTTTTGGAACTAATTCTCCAACAACTTTAATTTCTCTTACAATCAAGGTTCTCCCATCGTTTAATTCTGGTCTATGAGCAAAATCGGAAGGTTTTCTTAAGCGTAAATACCCGATTAAATAATTCTCTTTCTTATTTTCGTAGGACAGAAATATTTCATTACCCTGAGAAGCCTCATAATCCAAGCGGTATAATTTAATGTCATCAAAAGAACGCTCGCTTATAATTTTTTTTCTGTTACTTATCCCGTATTCGCGACATCTAATACAATTACATGTATCATTCGTATTTTTCATCTTTTCTTGGACAAGTTGCCGTAAATTACTATTTTTACAGCCTGCTTCAATCAAATAAGCCGGTATATCCCTCATTATTCTTTGAATTCTAACATAAGGGGGGAGGTTTTTCTTTGCGCTTGCTATAAGATCAACTAAATCTTCAGTGAAATACGGAGTATACTTCCCTTGAATCCACCAATCATATAATTCCGTCCCTTTGATTACTAAACAAGGGTAGATTTTTAACATATCGGGTCGATAATCGGGAACTGTAAATAGAGAGGTGAATAATTCAGTATCTTTAGCATAATTAGAACCAGGCAGGTTTGGCATTATATGAGCGTTTACCTTTAATCCGGCATCTTTAGCTATTCTAATTGCTTCGATACTATCAAAGGTTGAATGGCCTCGTTTTACTAACTTGTAGATATCATCATAAATCGTTTGAACGCCGATCTCCACGCGAGTTGTTCCATAATCGAGCATTATATCTACATGGAGTTCTTTGCAGTAATCTGGGCGCGTTTCAATCGTTATCCCTATAATCCTTCTCTTAGATTTTTCGGCAAGCTGTTTAGCCTCTTCTAAACTATTAACTCTCATTTTAATTATTCCCTCTAAGGCTCCTTTAACGAATTCCGTTTGATAATTTGTGTCGGTTGATAAAAACGTTCCACCCATGATAATAAGTTCAATTTTGTCGACATTATGGCCTATGGCTTCCAAATCTGTGATTCTGCTCTGAACCTGTTTATAGGGATCGTAATTGTTATGAATAGACCTAAGTGCCGCAGGTTCACGACCTGTGTAAGATTGTGCTACTTTTTCCCCGGGTTGAGAAGTTATTCCCGGACAATAAATGCAAGTGCCGGGACATGGGAGGGGTTTGGTCATAATTGCTATTACAGAGACCCCAGATAAGGTTCTTGTGGATCTCCTTTTTAAAACTTTGGTAATAACTTGTTTTTCACTTTCAGTAGCGAAATCTAATATTGTAGCATTCTTTATCACTCTATTATAATTAAATTTTTTTCCAATCTTGCCTTTTATGGTGGTAATTTTTTGACGTGAAGTATTAGGATGTTTAATTAAAAACTCGATGATTTCTCTTGAAATTTCCTTTTTTATCTCAAAATCAGTGGTTTCATTCATTTTATTATATTTAATGAAAATAGAATTAGAGGAAGTTTTCTGTATTCTAATTTTATTTATATCCTTTATAACGTAAATATTTTGTGATTTTAATCAAGATAGCTTAGTATTCATAATAATAAAGGAAAAAAAATTATTAAAATAATTAGAAAATAATGTTTAAAATATTAAATTCTTTCAACCACAGTCGCAATACCAACGCCAAAACCACCGCACATCATCTGTAATCCGTAGCGTTTATTATTATTGTTTAGATAATGGACCATCTCGGTGAAATAAATAACTCCTGAAGCACCAATAGGATGCCCTATGGCGATAGCACCTCCAGTTGGATTTTGTCTAGGATCATCAAAATCATATCCAAGGTCCTTACAAAAAGCCAGACATGGTGATGCAAAGGCTTCATTTGGTTCTATAACATCAAGATCGTCAATTGTCACATCGGCACGTTTTAAAGCTTTTCTACTAGCAGGTATAGGAGCTGTTAGCATGATTTTTGGTTCGTCTCCCGCAACTGCAGTCGACAATACGCGTGCCATAGGTTTTAGTCCAAGTGAATTTGCTTTTTCTTCGGACATTAATAACGTAGCAGCAGCTCCATCAACTATCTGTGATGAGTTACCAGCCGTAACTTTTCCACCTTTTTTCTCTGAGCGAAATACGGGTTTGAGTGATTGTAATATTTTCCAATATTTTTCTGGTTCATCTAAATAACCCGCTCTAACGGTTTGATCTTTTGTTATAGTAACCTCTTCTTTTTTTTGTTTACCAGTCTCATCATCAATTATTGGTTTCATTTTTTCATCAGTATATTTTTTTAAATACGTAACTGGAACAATTCTTTTAAAATATTCATCTTCGTTTCTCATCGCTTTTGTGGCTTTCACATGTGACCAAGCGCCAAATTTATCTAGTTCCTCACGAGTTTGGCCATATTTATCACTTATCAACTCTGCAGATACCCCTTGTGGTACGAAATTTGTCATTACTTTTTGTAGTGCTGGAGAATATATGGCAGGATAATTTTTAATTTGAGCGCAAATCTCAAATGTGATACCCATTTTGTAATGGGTCATTGACTCAACTCCTGCTGCAATCATTATATCTCCGTCACCAACTTTTATCGCATTTGCACATGTGTTTACCGCTTGAAGTCCTGCATTACAATATCTGTCCACTGTTGCTCCTGCAATTTCGTGTGGTAATTCGCTTAATAATACTGCTAACCGACCAATGTTCCCCCCTTGTTCTCCTATTTGTGATAAACACCCTACGTGACAATCTTCGATTTCTTTTGGTTCGAAGTCTGGACATTTGTTTTTTGTCCTTTCCATTAATTTTTGTAGCACGGTTATTAGTAAATCTTGGGCTGAGCATTCTCGAAAAGAACCTCCGAG
Source organism: Promethearchaeia archaeon (assembly GCA_029856295.1). Lineage (GTDB taxonomy): Archaea > Asgardarchaeota > Lokiarchaeia > Sigyniarchaeales > SOKP01 > LW40-45. Next base: position 211 of record JAHQWS010000062.1, on the reverse strand, counting down.
TTTTGCCATCTGTGCTCTACCAGATTTTCCAACTGGAGTTCTAATAGCATCTACAACAACACATTCTTTTAAATTTCTCATTTAAACCACCATTTATTTTCAGATTAATATTTCCAGAGTTCTTACAGTAAGGAATATTTTCATGTAAATCTCTTGTAATATTAATATAGAAAAAATTTGGAAAGAAATCATGGATGCGAAGAAAGAAGAC
>JAHQWS010000061.1 GCA_029856295.1 Promethearchaeia archaeon | reverse complement strand
AATTTGCACAATGGGTAAAAATTTTTAACGAAATTGAACTAAATTATGGTAAAATAATTTTTCTTCAAAAAAGATTGATAAATAACCCAGAAGATGAAGATGCCAAAAATAATCTTGATGAGTTGCTAGTATATTTAAATTTAAATGCTTAATTGTTTTTTTATTCTATTTTTTATTCCTATCAATATGAGAAATGAATTCTTCAACGTCAATCTTAGAGGATGCTCTAATTTTATAAGTTTTTGGCTTTATTATACCATTTTCCTCAAGGATACCTTCCTTTGCGAGGAAATCTAAACTTCGCCAAATAAAATTAATTTTAGACCGATTCGAAGATTTAATATTATAACATCTTCTAATCCTTTTAGTATTAACAATAGCTATATTGTTATCCATTAATTTATTGATAGCTTCAAGCGTTTCTTTAATGTTTTTCAAATAAAAATCCATCTAAGCAAAGTACCTCTTTATAGCACTAAATTGAGTTATAAAATAATTTCAAATGGTTAAATTAATCAATTAAAATATTGGGTTTATATTTTTAGGAGTTTATATAGTCTTTTTAAATAATTAAGTTTATTATATTTTTAGGAGTTTATATAGTTTTTTTCTTCAAAAAAAATTCTTTTTAAATAATTAAGTTTATTAATATTTTAAAATTTAGAGGCATAAATAATGGAAATACCAAAAGATTTTTACACAAATGGCTCTATTTTTCGAAGATATTATCTTTTAAAAAGTTTAATTATGATATAAAGAATAATACTATTATTTAGTGGCGAAACACTCTTTTTCCACAAAAAATTAGAGCACAACCCAGCTCATCAGCTCGCTTTATAATCATATTATCCCTAATTGACCCTCCTGGATTAATTATTGCTTTCGCTCCTGCTTCTACAGCAACTTCTAATCCATCTGGAAATGGGAAAAAGGAATCTGTTCCCATCAAGGAATTTTTAAGTTCTTCCTTATGCCCAAATTCAATGGCTTTTTGTATAGCTAATTTCACAACATGAACGCGACTTTGCTGACCTGCGCCAATACCAATTGAATAAAAACCAGTATCATACTCTTGAGCAAAACAGGCGGAATTTGATTTAGCCCATTTAGATACTTTATAAGCAAAAATTAAGGCTTCTTTCTCACTTTCATTTACTTGTTTTTTACTAACAACGTTCCATTCCTTAATTACAGGTTTATGGTCATATTCTTGTACAAGGACACCACCTAATGTAGACCGAATTTCAAGATTTTCATAAATTTCATCTCTTTTATCAAGTAAATCTCCATATTCCAGAATTCTCATATTTTCTTTTGTTTTTAGTATATCTAATGCTTCAAGTTCAAAAGAAGGAGCCATGAGAACTTCAACAAATATCTTTTCTTTATTAACTATAAAATCAGCTATTTCCCTGGTTAGTCTTTGATTAACACCCCAAATGCCTCCAAATGCTGATAAAGGATCACAACTAAAGGCCATTTGAACAGATTTTAATTGGTTTTTTTTATCAATCGCAATTCCGTTAGGGGATGTATGTTTTAAAATCGCAGTAACATAATGTTCTTTTCCAAAATCTAGAAGAATCTGGAAACAAGCATCAATATCTAAGTAATTATTAAAGGAGATTTCTTTTCCACTTAATTGTTTTAAACTATGGAGCCCATATTTTGCAGATAAATCTCTATAATATGCCGCTTTTTGATCCCAGTTTTCTCCATATCTGCAATCTTGGACTTTTTCGTATCTTTTATATATTCTATCTTCCATTTTCATATCAGGGTTATAATATTGCTGTAGATAATTCGCAATCACTAAGTTGTAATCAGCCATTATTGCAAAAACTTCCTGAGCCAACATGGCTCTTGTTTTTTCTGTTATTGCCCCTTTATTTTTTCTCATCTCATTGATCAATTCGTCGTAATATTCAGGACTCGGAATCACTATAACATCTGGAAAATTTTTTGCTGCAGCTCTAATCATTGTTGGACCGCCTATATCAATCATTTCCAACGCTTCTTCTAAAGTGATATCCTGCCTCTCAATGGCTTCTTTAAATTGATATAAATTACATATAACCATATCAATTGGACGAATATGAAATCTTTCTGCATCTTCAATATCTTTTTGAATATCTCGACGAAATAAAATTCCCCCCTCTATTTTTGGATGTAATGTTTTTACTCTTCCATTAAACATTTCAGGAGATTTTGTAAATTCTGATATTTTTATATAGTTGATTCCATTTTGTTCTAATAATTTACCAGTACCTCCAGTTGAAAGAATTTCTATACCAAATTCATTTACTAACGTTTTTACAAATTTTAAAATATTAGTTTTATCAAAAACACTAACAATTGCGCGTTCAATTTTTTTCATGGAAACCAATTTTAATATAATGAATTGAAAATAATAATATAAAAAATAAGTATTTTATTTCGTTAAAATCTATGTAATATAAAGTTAATAAATAAGTGTTTTTATAGTTTAAACCAATAGAAATTTCTTGTTTTCCAATATTTTCTCCATTATCTTAAACCTTGAATATCTCTAACAATATCTTTACCTCGTTCCACTATTTCGGGATTTTTAAGCAATTTGACTCCACATTCGGTTAATATTGCTTTTTTCTCTTCTTCACTAAATATATTTGCTTCAAACCTTTGAAATTTAATATATTCTATGGCTAAATTTATTCGTAATAGTTCATGAAAAATCAATCTTATATCCATATTGCACCCCGCAATTAATAATTCATCAGTTTTACGTTTAATTATATTTTTGATAAGGGAACCAATCGTAGCACTGATACGGGGGATGGAATATTGCATAATTGAAGTTGTGGCCACCACGGTTACTTTTTGTGAAATATTTATCCACCGATTATTATCAACATTATAAATAACCCAATCCACTTCAAATCCAAGCGTAAACTGCCTCTTACGTCAACCATACTTAATTCTCACTCATATAGAAATTTTAATAAATAGTTCAAGAATTTCCTTATAATATTTTGTAAAATCTTGCTTTTTCGGTTTAATTTTAAACTGAATTCAACTTTAAATGAGAATTAACATAAATTAAGATTTTATAAGCATAATTAAAATAAAACATCTTTATAAAAATAAAGTAAATAATCGTGGGATAAAATGAGAGGATGGATTAAATGATAATCATTTTCTGGTCTAATATTTCCCTAACAAATCATGTGGTCTTGCCTCTGCTTGTCCAATGGCAGAGATTACTCCCATTTTAGCATTTCTCATATTCTGAAGGTTTAGAGCTCCTGTATATATCATTCCGTTAGATAGACCTTCCTTTAGCGTTTCCAACATGCTTTCTAAAGGACCTGTGAAAGGTACATAGTCAGAAACGCCCTCAGGAAGCATTTTTGCTTCTACACTATATCTATCTAATACATAATTAGTAGTTCGCGCCTCTTTCGAACCCATCCCTCTATAAATCTTTACTTTTCTTCCCTGAATTGTATCTAAATATCCGGGACTTTCAGTACAACCCGCAAAAAAATGTCCAGACATAATCATATCAGCTCCAACTGCGAATGCTTTTGGTAAATCCCCTGGATTCTTAAATCCCCCATCAGCAATTAAGCCCATTTTTGGATTATAATCGGCTATTGCATCTGCAACTTCGGCAGTAGCATATAAAGTAGGAGCACCCACACCAGTTTGGATAGAAGTAGTACATATTGACCCAGAACCCATTCCCACTTTCAATGCAATAAACTTTTCAGGATAATCGCATTTGGTTAAAATATACTCCGCTGCTTCATATGTTCCAATATTCCCAATTACGAAATCAGCTTCCAGCAAATCCATTAATTTTCTTGTACCATCCATATCATCTTTTTTATAAAAATCTGCTACATCTATAAAAAGGAGATCCGCATATTGATCGATTTCTTTAAGGTTTGAGACTGCCTTACTTGTGGTGGGGTATTTTGGGCTAATTGCCAAACCACATAACAAGCGTCCTTCTTCGTCAATTGAAGCTAAAGGAAATTCTGGTTTTAAATCCTTTTTAGTAATCAAACCTTTTAAACTCCCATTATCAATAATGGGTAATTTTTCAATTCTATATCTAAATAGCATTTCTAAAGCATCTTCACGGGAAGCCCCTGGTTTGATAGAAATCACATCTTTAGTCATAAAATCTTTTACGAGTCCCTTTTTACATTCATCTTCTGAAAAAGGAATATCTCTTTTTGTAAAAATTCCACATACTTTATTTCCATCATCAACAACTACAAGACCACTAATGTGGTAATTTTCCATAAAGTTTTTTGCTTTATATAAGGGTTCTTCAGGTGAAATCGTAGCTACATCTTCAATAACAAAAGATCGTGCCCTTTTTACATAGCGAACCATTTTTAATTGTTTTTCATGGGAACAGTTTCGATGTAATACGCCAAGGCCTCCAAATAGGGCCATTTTAATTGCCATTTCTTCTTCCGTAACGGTGTCCATTGCTGCTGACAGTATAGGTAGATTGAATTTATATTTTTCTCCCAATTTTGTGGAAATATCAACTTGATTCGGCTCAAAATTCGTAAATCCTGGTAACAAAAGGACATCATCAAAAGTCGTTATTAACTCGTTTGTGTGGGCTTTTTTACGAAAGTAATCTGTCATTTTAAATTCACTAATTTGTAATATAATCTTTAAATATTAATTATAAAGATAATGCTAGGTTATAAATCTTTATCACTATATATAATATAAAAAGGAGAACTCTCATCATAATTTTCTCATTTTTATTAATAGTTTAATAAAATAGAATTAGAGAAAATGAAAACTTAATTAACCAGCTCTATCAAGAGTTTACATAATTTTAACGCTAACTTTGATTCCTCGCTTTGCTAATTCATCAACAAAATAATCTCCGGGTATTGCTAATTCTACGGGAATAGCTCCTTTTTGGACTTTTCCTTGGGCCATCATAATTGCAACAATTGAAGCATCCCAACCTGTCGTTCTCTCCATCGCTGTAAATCCCGTATTCTCGTCATAATAGTCAATTAAATCTAAAATAACTTCTGCCTCTTGTCCATTTTTCTGCCCTAAGCATTTTATTCTAATAACGACTAAATCTTTATCTCCAGGTATAACGACTTTGGGTTCTAAGAGAGAATGAAATACCTTTCGGGGAATAACCTCTTGATTATCAATTAATAGAGGTTTTGAGTCAAGTAAACCTAAATCCCACCATGCTCTTAATTGAGCAAAATGCCCTGGATAACGAACCGTCTTATTTTGGTATGTCATAAGCTTTCCCTCAAACGTCCAAGGTGCTGTCGAAGTGCCTCCTCCGGTTGTAAAGGCTTCTAAACGACCTATAGGATCAGGAAAATCTAATTCTTCTAATTCTTCTAATGGTTGAATCTCAACAAGTTTGCCATCTCTTAAGAAAAGTGTGGGTTCAGCATATTCATTTGTTAAACCTTCGATATTAAATGTGAGAAGGTAATTAAAAGGAGGACGAGGATTCTGAGGTAATCCACCATCCCACATAAAAACTTCGCGTGGTTTATTTAATAAACTCATAGCATATACACATAATGTTGTTCCCATACCGGGTACTTGTCCACAATCAGGGACAATGCTTATTCCCGCTTCTTTGGCTTGGGCATTGAGTTTCAATTGTTCTTTAACTAAATCTGTATTTCCCCCTAAATCACACATACTTGCTTTTGCTTCTATAGCAGCTTTCGCAATTTCTAAATTATAATAGTAGGGCACAGAACTTAGAAATGCATCTACGCCAGTTAGAAAATCAACTAAGGATGAATAATCTTCTACATCCACTTGCTTGGCTTCTGCTATTTTTATTTTAAGAATTTTATTAACTCTATTTGCTGCTTTTTCAGCATTTTTTAAAGAGACATCCCCAATTAATACTTTTTCAGCATCTCCTTGTTTTGCCATATCATAAGCTGCAGCTGTTCCTTGCCTCCCAGCACCAACAACTGCATAGGTATATCCCATATTTTATCTTAACTAAATGAAATTAATTATTTTGTATTATTTAAATTAAATTTTAATATTAATGAGTTAAAAATTACATACGAGTTAAATTTTTTCTTGACATGTTCTGAATTCTTGGATCACTAATGAAAGCATCCAAGGTTATAATAAATTTCTCTCTATCTTCTTTAATATTTGATGATTCTATTGCACAATAATTAGATACGTGATCGTTAAACACTTGTGAAGTCACATTTTCACCCAAATTTTTGATAATTTCTCTCTCTTCTATTAAACAGTCAATAGGTTTCAATAACTCAAATTCTCCAGACTTCCATTCTTTCCATAGAGGTGTATTGGGCATAATATTTAGAGTTCTAAATCGAAAAATAGTTGGATTAATTTCGGTCAATACTCTTGCAGTCTCTTTAACATGAGCTTCAGAATACTTGTAGCCACCCAAACCAAGAATAATGTATAAACTTAGCTTAATTCCTGCATTTAATACTTTTTTACCTGCTTTTATCATTGATTCTGCATTCGTACCTTTTTTCATAATTCTTAATATTTCGCTAGAGCCACTTTCTAAACCCATATAAACAATATCTAACCCCGCATCAGCTAGTCGTTTTAAATCTTCATTACTTTTCCGTAATATATCCAAAGCTTTAGCGTAGCTACTAACTCGAGGCACATTTTTAAGTCTTAATCTCACATATTTAATTATCTCAACAAGATAATCTGTTGGAGCTGACGTAGGATTCCCCCCTGCTAAAAACACTGGAAATCCATGGTAATTCATTTCTGCTTTTTGATCAATATCTCTCAATACCGCATCTAATGGTCGTATAGCATAATCTTGACCCCCGCCATAAATACCCTTATAAGTACCGCAAAATTTGCATTGGTTCCAAGAACAGCCACCTGTAACAGCAATCAAAACAGAATAAGCTTCAACCGGGGGTCTGATAATTATTTGTTCGGGAGGGAGTTTTTTGCTCATCAATTTCTACTCAAAGTTTTTTTATTAATATCTTAATATATATATAAATTCCCTAATTTAGATTTTTACCTTATAAAATAATATAGATTTCGATTATTTTTTTTGTCAAGCACAATTTATATTTTTATAAAAGAAAATCATCATCTCTAGTATTATTTGGGACTCAAGTAGGTATGATTATTCCTGAAGAAAATATAAGTTATGCTTTTAAGATTGTATTAATCGGCGCTCCAGGGGTAGGGAAGACTTGTTTATTTAACAGATATTGCTTTAATTCATATGATATGAATACTAAAATGACTTTAGGAATAAGCTTTCATTCTACCTACTTAAGAATCAGATTTCCAAAAATTCAGAGTAAGAATGAGCTATACGCAGTTAATTCTATTTTCGATTTTGGAGGTCAAGAACGATTTAGACCCATGCTACCAAAATTTTTAGAGGGGGCAAGCGGGGCATTATTAGTTTTTGATTTAGTTAATTTTTCATCCTTTCAGCAATTAGAATATTGGTATGATATGCTGATTAACCATACGGGAAGCTTAAATATTCCTATCTTATTAATTGGTAGTAAAAATGATTTATTAGATAAAACACCTGAAGCCGAAATAGTTAGCGATGAAATCATAATGGAGTTTGTTAAATCGAAAGATCTAGATGGATATTACAAAACAAGCGCATTAGAAAATTATAATATTTTAAAAGTATTTAAGAATTTAACCAATTTGATGTTAGAAATTCATAAATCTTTAGCTGTTGTTTATTAATTTAAAAGAATTAAAAGATCATTTTCTTAAAATTCACGTAAATAAATGAAATCGCTAAATTCATTAAAAAATTCTTTTTGGTCTCTATTAAGGTCAGGGTAAATATCTCGTAAATACTCTTTAGCTTCCTGAATGAGGTTTTTGGAAAAAAGTTCGGCTATTATTGTAGCGTTAGTCTCAGCAAATATTCTTATAACTTCATTAATATCACTTTTTGTTATATCCGGCTTTCTATATATCTCATTTAATCGTCTCGATTGTTTCTCATCAGTATTTTGCACAGCTAAAATATAGAGAAATTTTTTCTTTTTATCTTTAATATCAGACTCGATATCGAGAATATCATCCCGAATAGCGTGAGCCTGACCAATTCTTAGCATGGCATCAGATAATGGTTTTATTTGGTAATGCTTATTTCCCCTAGCTAAAATTGCTCCAATCTTCGTAGCTTTTTCTAAGACTCTTGCCCTTTGCATCTCAGCGATGTTTAGATATTGTTCTAACGTCATTGTAATATTATGATATTCCATATTTTCTTCAATAATCATTCCTTTCATTAAATAATCCATTGCTTCAGAATATTCATTTATAGCTAACAATTTTAGTTGATCAGGAAATTTAGAAGACCGAATTATATCCAAACCCATAATATAACCAAGAGAGCCCCCAAGAATACTTAAATCCCTCCCATATAATTCAATTAATTTATCCTTTTCAAATATATCCAATGTTTTATAGACCTTATTAAGTTCTTTTTGTAACTGTTTATGAAATGCAGGTTCGCCCCTTCTCATATCATCATTATCAATAAGATCATCATGAATTAAATGTCCGCTGTGAAGAAATTCTACTGCCATTGCTACTTTTCTAATCTCCCCTATATTATCTTCTAAATACATCGGATTAATAATGCCATTAAAAGCGGCAACTAAAAGTATTGGATGGATTCGTTTAGCTTTGCTCTTTTCTGGTAAGATAAAAGTTCTCAGTTGGCTATTAAAATCAGCAAAAAGGAGCTCCTTTTCTTTTTTATTAAGTTTTTCAAAAAAATTTTCCAGTTCTTGGTTAATAGCATTTCTATCAGATTTAAAGAATTCTTCAATCATTTCAATTCCAATATTT
>JAHQWS010000060.1 GCA_029856295.1 Promethearchaeia archaeon | reverse complement strand
GTTTCTAAAATCCTGTTCTCGTTCAATAATCTGAATCATTTTACTACGGATATTATTATCAATTTGTTTTTCCAATCCTTTAATGGCTTGAGCAATCCATGTTTTTATTTGAAGGCTAATGTATTCATCAGCAAATTGAAGTGCTTCGCGCAATTTATAAGGAATTTGTGAAATTGAAAAAGAATCTCTTAGAAAACTCATTTTTAATTCTAATTTTTCAATAACATCTAAGTAATTACAAATAATAGCTGCAAAATTACCTTGCTTCTTTAATTTTTGATAAAATGTTAAAATATAAGAAAATTGATCCCTCAAAGATACCTTTACAATGCACGCTAATAATCTTATCTCTCTTTCAATACGAATATTTGTTTCATGGGACATCTCTCCATATTCTATCTCTTTTAATTTTTTTAAAAGTACATATATTGGGGATAATTTATTCTGCTCGTCAAGAAGCCCTTGAATGGTCATCTGAGGGGTTTTAAAACGTATTCGATTGTTTAAATCTAAAAAAAATTGTTCCTTAGAATAGCTCTCTTTATTTATTTGGAGATTCTCTGGAATAAAGAAAAAAACTTCGAGAAGATAAGAAGATTTTTTTTCTGAAGGGATTCTATCTATAATATAATCTATTTTTGACTCAAAATTATAGAGATCATGACGTTCCATTGATGACTCTTTCCAATCCTTGAAACTAGGTATGTCTACTATTAGTTCTTTTGAGTTCATCAATTCGTCACTTTTTTATTATAAAAATGAAACATTTAATTTCAATTTGCAATATGCTATATATAATTCTTCAAAAATATACTTTTTTATGCAAACAAATATTTTTATTGGATGCGCTGGTTGGGATTATAAAGATTGGGTTGGTCCTTTTTATCCAAAAAACATTGAGAGGTTTCATCATTTAGAATATTATGCTAAATATTTTGATATAGTAGAAATAAATTCAACGTTTTACAATTTACCTTCCGAAGAAATTGTACATAATTGGGCTCTGCGGATTCCGAACTCATTTAAGTATATCGTTAAAGTATGGCAAAAAATATCCCATAACCTAAATGACTCTGAATTAGAAAGTTATATAGCGCAATTTTTTTCGCGTATGGCATATTTAAAAGAAAAAACATCAAAATTTCTTCTACAGTTTCCCCCCTGGTTTAAATATTCTGAGAAACACTATAAACTATTATCAAATCTCTTAAAACAAATTCCTTCAGAATATAGTTATATCATCGAATTGCGCGATAATTCATGGTTCAACGCCGAGATTCTATCTAAAATAATTGATGGATCAAGAGTCGTTCTCGGAACCACTTATATACTGGGAATAACACCGTATTACATGCCAAACCAAAATACATATTACATTAGATTGATAGGGGATCGCGAGTTAAATGTTTTCAATCGAATCCAAAGAAAGCAAGAGGATGCTATAAGCGATCTAACTCAAAATATCCAAAGCTTAATTAAATCACCAAATATTTATGAGATTTTTATTATTGTAAATAACCACTTTGCAGGATTTGCTCCCGAATCTGCCAATGAGCTTAAAAAGAGATTTAACTTGCCAATAAAACATTTTAATCAACAAAAGAAAATCTTTGATTTTTTATAATTGACAATCTTGTGAAAATTCTGGTTAAAATTATTTTATAATATCAATTTTTAATTATTTTGAAATAAATGTGAATTAAAAAACTTTCAATTTTAATTTTAAATAAACCCTAGAAATTAAAAAATTTTAAATACGCGTAGTTTTTTTAACTACGTACAAAATATTTTACTTACCATACCAAAAATTAGGTTAAATAAACTATGGCATTTAAAAATTTACTGCTGCTTAAAGAAAAAGAATATCGTTTGTATTTAATACTCATTATTTGGCTTATTATCGGTTTTACATTGTTTCAGTTTGAAGTTCTTTACATTGCTGGTCTTATCGTATTCATTCCCCTCATGGCACTTTCATATATACTATTCTTAACTTCTCTTGTGTCATATAAGAAGAAGCTTAGAGATATGTCAAGAAAGAGATTAATTATTACTATCATTATTCTTACGATTTTAGTACTTCTGTTTTTCAATTTCTTCTTTTTCTTATTCATTATCTTCCTTTATCTGGCGATCATATCATACATATTAATCACTTCTATCTTTACAATGCTATATTTTTTCAATTTGGGCATAAAAATAGATGATTATCTCTATAAATTACCTACATCATTAAAAAAATTTGAGAGATGGTGTTTTTTCGTAGGGGGGATATTAGTTTCTATTATTTCACTAATAGTAGCTATAATAATCACAGAATCAATAACGGGTGGAACTCAAGAGGCTATTGGATTTAATACTGCTGGAGTTGCTATAATTATAATAATCATCATCGTCATTTTTGGCATAATCGGAGCAATTCACTCTTTACAGGGTAGGTTATATGCTTGGATGGGGATTTTTTTTGTTTGGGTGGCTATTTACACGATATACTTGATGGGATCTATTATATATAGAAGGATTTCGGAGGGTGGAGCTACAGCTTCCTCGATTCCACTCCAGATTTTGCTCTACTTCTTCAATCTCTTCATTTTACTTAATACAATAGGAAGCCTTATTGCAGAAAAAACAGATATACTTAAAGCTAAATTAAGAATCTTTGGTCCGGATACCGTACTCATGTGGCTAATATTCAGTATTACTATAATTACATTTCTTAGTGGTCTTGAAACTGCGGAGATTGACATATTTAGGCTCATTGCTGTATTCATTTTATTCATACCCCTCTTAATCTTCATGACTATTTACGGAATCCGTAATTACGGGAATGTTACAAAAGAGAGAAAAATTAAGCAGTTGGAAAAGGAAGCAAAAAAGGAAGGTGTTATCGAGAAAGAACAGATCCTTTGTAGGGAATGTGGTGCTGTGAATAGTGAAAGCGATAAATTCTGTCTACAATGTGGAGTAGAATTAAATTAATTTTTTTTTAAATTTTTTTTAAATATTTTTGTTATCAGTTCTTATTGCGATAAAATTCTAACTTTTGTTAATTAGTTAGGTATTTAAAAAATTTTAAATAATTGAAGCTTCAATATCATTTCATGGTGTTTTCTGATTTAAAAAAATTAATAGAAGAAGAAAATAGGCTTTTTTTAATTCTTGTTATATTGCTCATAATCGGGTTTACATTCTCTCAATTTGGCTTACTTGGCTATGGGACTTACATTTTTGTTTTTCTTTTAGGCATCTGCATAGTATTAATAATCGCCGCGCTGATCTTTCGAATAGATTTAAAACATTTATCTCACAAGCAAATAATTTTTTATCTCATCATCGCAATAGTAATTACATTTTTGCTTCTAATGAGGTGGTATCTCGGGAATATCTTTTTTCAAGGATTTTTTGTATTAGGTATAGTGTCTTATGTTGTGATCACTGCCACTTTTTTGATGTATTCTTGTTATCAAATAGGGGTCTCATGGGATGATAAGATTTACAATAAAGGGTGGAAGTGGCTAAGGTGATTCATATTTTTAGGATGTACTCTTCTTTCCATAATTTTCATGCTATCAATTACGAGACTAGGTATAGCATTACAACAGAGAGATATGGAAATCCAATTTGCATTTGGTGTCGTTTCTCTTATTTTGACGATAATCGTTATTCTACTTGCAGTTATAGGTGGATTATTTGCATTAAGAGGAAAACTAAATGCATGGCTGGGAATTTTCTTTATTTGGGTTGCTATATATACTTTGTATTTGATGCTTAATGTTTATTTTACTTTAAGTTCATCCGAGAGTCAATATAGTTTACCTGCTACAATAGTGTTATATTTCTTTGATTTATTTCTTATACTTTATACTATTGGTAAACTTATTAGCGATAGTGCAGATATTATCAGTGAAAAAGTAAAATTTATTAAAACCGATGCGATTTTAATCTTTTTAATCTTTTCTAAGGCAGCATATGAATTTGGTGCTACTGAAATTACCGGCATAGATGCAAGTAGATTTGGAGCTATATGGGGATTTGTCTTATTCATTCCATTACTATTTTTAACTGGTCTTTATGGCATCATAACCTATAGTAAGGTTAGGAACGAGAGGGAGTTAAATTAGGAAGCAGAATAGACTGAATTTTACTATAACTTTTTAACATCTTTTTTTTATCTTTTTATCTGTTAAGGAATCGAGATTTAATCTCAGTTTACAAATTACAAAATTTACATGGATTAATGTTTTAATAATTAGATTTATTAAAGATTAGTTGAAAGAATATCATGCTTAATAATTTATGGAGATTAAAATGAATCAAAGTGATAACAATCTGCAGTTAAGGGAAATTTTTTTGGAAAAATTTGGAAAATTGTCGTTAAAAGTAGAGCAGCTTACTGATGAAATTTCTCATATGAAAAGAAAATTTGATAAAATGAATAAATTTAACCGTTCTTTTGGTCTAAAGTCCCTTAGAAATTCTGAACCTTTGGAGTTTGCTCAAGACGTTAACGGCATTGGGAGTCCGACCAAGAAGTATATTCTATCGATACGTGCTATTACCGAAGAATGGAAAGGAAGAAAAAATGATATTTTAATTACTATAAGACAGTTTGATAATGAAAAATCTCAAGATTTAAAGTCATTGGGTATTAGAATTCCTATAAATGATATAAAGAATATTCGATTGCTTACAAAAGAGATCATATCACTATTATATATAGCATGTGAATTGAAAGGTGTTGAAATAAATGAAATTCTGCGCGAAATCTTAGTTAATATCAACCAAGAACGTCCAAAAATGCTGAATGAAATTAAGGAGAAAATGAATCTCTAAAGAATTGATCGCTATTTGGATATTAAACTAAATTTTAAGGTATAAATATCTTAATCCTTTTCAATAAAGATTGTTTTATATATTTTGAAATCATTTTTAATGATTAAAGATTAGAACTTAAATTACAATCATATTGCGAAGTTGATAAAAATGAGTGAGTATGAGGAAATAATTTTTGAAATAAAAGATAGAATCGCCCGTATAACCATTAATCGGCCGGAGCGTTATAATGCGTGCACACAGCAAACCATCCATGAACTGATCGACGCTTTTAATCGTTGTATGGATAATGAAATCGGCATTGTAGTTTTCACTGGCGCCGGAGAAAAAGCGTTTTGTACTGGAGGAGATCAGACAACCCGTGAGAAAGGGGGCTATAAGGGAGAGTATATGCTGCCTCTTGAAGTTGGTTGGCAGCGGGTAACGTTTCTTATCCGTACTTTGCCTAAACCTGTCATCGCCCGAGTGAACGGCTATGCAATTGGAGGAGGTAATGTATGGCACGTCAATTGTGATCTCAGCATTGCGGCAGAGCATGCACAACTTGGGCAAGCAGGACCGCGTGTAGGATCTTTCGATCCCGGATATGGAACTGGCGATTTAATGAGAGCGGTAGGGGTTAAACGTGCAAAAGAAATTTGGTATCTCTGTCGTCGATATACGGCTCAGCAAGCTTTAGAAATGGGACTTGTGAATGCTGTTGTACCCTATGAAAAATTGGACGAAGAAGTGAACCAATGGTGTCAAGAACTGTTAGAAAAAAGCCCGACAGCTCTTAAAATGCTGAAATATGCCTTTTTAGCCGAAACAGATGGAGTGACGGGTATTACTCAGTTAGGAGTTGGGGGATTGTCTCTTTACTATGGCACCGATGAGGCCGTAGAAGGAAAAAATGCATTTGTAGAAAAGCGCAAAGCGGATTTTAATCAATTTAGAAAATAGTGAGGTTTATGGAAATTAAAAAAATATGTGTAATTGGGGCAGGTATTATGGGTCATGGGATTGCACAACTAGCCGCAACTCATGGGTATGATGTGAACCTGGTAGATGTAAATGAAGAAATTTTAAATAAAGCAAAAACCGCCATTGAAAAGAATTTGGAAAGATTTTTTGTAGCGAAAAATAAAATTACAGCTGAAGAAGCAAATGGCATCCTTAATCGAATTAATTTAAATACTAATAGGGATGAAGCTGTTAAAGATGTGCAAATGGTAATAGAAGCTATTTTTGAAGATATGACTTTAAAACAGAATTTATTTTCGGAATTAGATTCAATTTGCTATAAAAATGTGATATTAGCATCCAATACATCTTCATTAAGTATAACCGATATGGCATCAAAATCTAATAATCAGGAAAGGATCGTAGGAATCCATTTCTTTAATCCGGCTCCGGTAATGAAATTAATTGAGTTAATTAAAGGAAAGAATACATCTGAAGAAGTATTAGAAACATCAAAAAAATTTTCTGAGAGTTTAAACAAAACTGTGGTAACCGTGAATAATGCTCCCGGGTTCGTAACAACACGTCTTATTTATGTGCTATGTAATGAAGCTGTCAAATTAAAAATGGAAGGAATTGCCAGCACTGAAGACATCGATGTTGCTTGTAAATTAGCGTTCAACTTTCCAATGGGACCTTTAGAACTTTCTGATTTAGTAGGGAATGATATATATTTGCATATTGGGGAGTATTTAGGAGAAGCTTTAGGAGAAAAATATAACCCAAGCTCTCTTCTAAAAGAAATGGTCGATAACAATTTATTAGGTAGAAAATCTAAAAAAGGCTTTTATAATTACTAATAAATATAATCTCTTACTCCTTTTTTTTAATCCATTCTTCTTTTAATGGGCGAAAATATGTTATAGAAATATAAATTTTGATCATCAAATAAGTACTAAATAATCATTTCCAAATGAATATCGTCAGGTTCTAATTGGTATAATTCAGGATTTATTTCTGAAGCTAATTTGCAGCCTAAGTGCATGTAAAAATCAACAGTATTTTTAGAGGGAGTGGCAGATATGTAGAGCTTTTTTGCTCCTAATTCTTTTGCTCTTTCTTTAGTTTTGTTCATTAATATTTTTCCATATCCTTTTTTTCTATAATTTTTATCAATGTGCAAGAAAACAACTTGAAGTTGATCATTATTACTTCCTATGAATTTACATTCTAAAGCGACTACTCCGACAATTCTTTCTTCCTGAAACAGACCAAAAAAAGATCCACCGTGATCATAGAGATCATAAAGATTGTTAATATTTCTTTCAATGCTATTCGGATTCCATCCTGAGATATTGTAATATTTCTTTTTTGACATGATTTTGTCGTTTTGATAATAATAGAATTGGTTAATTATTTCGCTGCGGTCAATATTTCGTATATCATCTATTTCTTCTCTCTTTAAAGCTCTAATTTCCATGTTTTAATAGAGGGAATACATTGATTTTTATTTATGTTATCTTAATTCTTCTCTGACTATTACTAAATTTTGAATTTAATTTTCTTAAAACTTCATAACGCCAACCGTTTGAAGATATCTTTAATTGCTCTGCTAACTAAATAAAGTTGGATATTTCTTGCCCCCCCTATAATTTCTTGTACTTTACTGACTTCCAAAGCTTTATCTATTCGAAGATTGTCTGTGAAGGCAATACCCCCGCATAATTGCTGAGTTTCATATGATATTTTATGGGCTAGATTAGATGCATAAAACTTTGTCCCCGAGCTAAACGCAGCATTATATTTAATAAATTTTAGATCAGTATGTTCCAGAGTTTTCCGATATTCCGATGCTGACTTAAAACCAAACTCTGTAGCAGCCATTAATTCTGTAAATAATTGAGTTATTGGAAATGAAACTGCTTGAAAATCATAAATTGGTCGCCCAAATTGGACTCTACAATTTGTATAAATAAGCGCTGTTATTGCTGTTAACCAGCTAATTCCTAAACTCGAGCCAATTATGGCATCTCGTTCAGCCACAAGTCCAGAGAACAGATTTTTATATCCTTGACCTTTCGTTCCTAGAATATTTTCCTCTGGAATTATCACATTATTAAATATTGTTTGTCCAATTTGTACTCGAGGAATAGACTGCACTCCTATTCTATGAGTTTCAAGTCCCTCGAACCCTCGTTCGGCGATTACTTGATACATTGATCCTCGTGGATCATATGGATTAGATACGCCATAAACTATAAAGTAATCTGCTATAGAACCGTTTGTTGTATATAATTTTTCTCCATTAACAACTACGTGGTCTTCTTCCTCTTCAATTTGGGTTTCCATATTAACTGCATCTGATCCATGATATTTTTCTGTGATGCAGATACATCCTATTTTTTTGCCTCTCATTACATTATCCAAGATTTCTAATTGATGCTCATTTTTCCCAAATTGAAATACTGGATTTGCAAAAATAACACCTGAAACTACTCGAGCAAGATCCAGTTCAGGATCGATAATTGACATTGCCATGGCAAGGAGGATTTCATAGCGCATTCCATATCTTTCGGAGTCTCCGTATTGATTTAATCTTTGCATATAATTCTTTTTAGCAATAATAGGGAAGAGCTCATATACTTCATTATTGAGGTTTATTTTTGGTTCTACTTCTTTAATCAAAAATTCCTCCAATTCTCTGAGAAATTCTTGCTCCTCTTTTGTTATAAGTGGAATGATAAAATTATTGAAGATTTCATAGATATTCCTTGTAACTAATTTCTCTCTTATATCATCATCTAAAATATTTACGCCGGTGATCTTTTTCATATTTATTATTCTCTTTTACAAAATAAATAACTTTACGATTTAAGTTATTTTAATTCTTCTATGGTTATATCAGTTCACCACACCACCATAAAATATTGGCATGATAAGTGGTCTCTAATTATATAACTATTAAAAATAGAGTTATTTATTTCAACTCTTCCCTTGCAATAACTAGGTTCTGTATCTCTGTAGTGCCACCCCCGATCATTAAAAACTTGGCGTCTCTCATATATCTTTCAACCGAATAATTATCTGTATATCCATCCCCTCCATGTATC
>JAHQWS010000059.1 GCA_029856295.1 Promethearchaeia archaeon | reverse complement strand
ATCAATCTCTAATCCATCAAGAACATATGGATCTTTATATGTACCAGAACCAGAGCACCATGCTTTCAATTTAGCTGTTTGACTCCAATTCCAAGCGCTCACACCACTATCATCTATATGAATTTTACTTCCATTAAATATCGGATTCATCATGAGCGGTAAATAATCGTTGCTATTAGCGGTCCCTTGAATAAAAGTATAAGGAGTATCACCAATGCCATCGAGCGGTGAGGTGTCAACGCCAGTGTAATTATCCCAATAATTACCAATAACTGAATTATTCCAGTAATTATCATTCGCGGTGCTCTCATCTATAGCATGTAATTTATTATTAATAAATGCGTTTTGATAAAGTAAATTGCCAGTACCGATAGTGTTATAAAGTCTTACACCGTACAAAGAGTGATTCGCAATTAAGTTCCCGAAAATGGTGTTGTAATCGCAATCTGTATACATTATTATCCCCCGTTTTGCGTTATTGCTTAAGGTATTTCCCGAGATGGTGTTTCCATCGCAGCCTATCATTATCCATATCCCCCCGTCGCTATTGTTGTTTAAGGTGTTTCCCGAGATTGTATTGTAACTGCAATTATTTTGTAAAGTTATCCCGAACCAGTAATTCTCGTTTGCGGTGTTTCCCGAGATGGTGTTGTTTACGCTATAATATCTTAAATATATCCCACAATAACCATTATCGTTTGCGGTGTTTCCCGAGATGGTGTTATCATAGCATTCAGACCCTAAATATATCCCGGCATTAGCGTTGTCGTTTGCGGTGTTTCCCGAGATGGTGTTATTATTGCAGCCATATAAATATATCCCATAATTGTTATCGTTTGCGGTGTTTCCCGAGATGGTGTTGTTTACGCAATCATAATTTAAATATATCCCAAGATTGTTATTGAACGAGCAATTATTATTAAATAAAGTTCCGTAGTTTGTATTTTCCAATTTGATTCCCGCATTATAAGCTCCAAGTGCATTAGTAACATTGCAATTTCTAATGATAAAATAATCGTTTTTAGAATTTTCTATAAAAATACCGCTTCCTGTTGGTGAACTGCTTGCGTCAATAGTAACATTTTCAATAACGTAGGGGTTTCCCAATGATCCATCACCCTTAAACCAATCTTCACCAATCGCAACTGACCAATCACCGTCAATATGGATAAAAGATTCTGGGTAAGTTCCCGATTTTTTCGGACTTGTAAAATTTGTCTCATCCTGAATTTCTTCGCTATTATCATTATTCCTTTGATCAACGTTGAAATTATGGTTACTACTAGTTGATAGTGCAAAAATTATTCCTAAAACCAATATAATTAATTTTAATGTACTTTTTTTTTTCATAATATTCATTATTAATTTTGATTATATATATACTCGAAAAAAAAGTATTTAATAATGTGTACAAAGTATCTACTATTTTTCTAACATAAATGTAAAAATCTACTATTTTTCTAACATAAATGTAAAAATCTACTATTTTTCTAACATAAATGTAATTCTAAGAATTCAAACCAAATTAATATTTAAAAACAAATTTTCAAAATTTGATCTTTTCTTTGCTAAGATCTAAAACCAGAGTTTTATGTCCATCACATTAATTTCAATACATTAGATAATAGAATCGAAAATTTATGGGTATCTAATGACCATAAAGGACACCTTAATGTTCACAAGAATCTATTGGAACTGGTTGATCCATTATTAAAATCGAATATTCTGAGAGTTAAGAAGGGAAATTATAAATTAAATTATAGAAAATAATAATTTTAGAATTATAAAAAAAATTAAGTTTTTATATCTTTTTTTCTTTCAATTCTTTTGCACGCTGAGTAAGTATACTCTCCACATTAAGTTTATCTTCTCTGTAATAACGTAGAGCTAACAACCATGTAATAATGTTTGCGAACCCCATTAAAGCCGAAAATCAAAAAGCGGCAGCGTATCCATTAGGGACAAACCATACGATAAGAAAACCAGCGACAAATGCTCCTAAAGCTATTCCAAGTTGATCTACGAAAGTAGCAATTTGATAGGATGTGGTACGATGCTCAGGCAGATTTACTTCAGTAATAGCGCTTTGCCAAATGGGTCTTATTCCTGGAGCAAAAATAAATATTGCGACTAGAAGAATAAAAACGATCACAAATCCTGGGAGTAAAAATACGCCAAATGGGCTTGTAATACCACTCGCATCCCACGGGATAAACACTGCGATAATCCCCAATGGTGAAGAAATTATAAGAAGCATAATACATATTTTAATTTTTAATGTCTCATCTTCAACACTTACCTATTGTCATAGAGCCCATAGCAATTCCAACCATAATTATAGTAACTTGCCATTCTGGTCTCGTATCTTTAACAAGAGCCATTACCATTGCGAGAGAACCTAAAGAAAAAGTACAAAACATGCTCATTAAAAAGGGAATAAGAATTGAGATCCTAAAATATAGATTCTTTGCCTTTGATTCTTCTTTATTTTGATTCATATTTTATTTTCAACTTTTACAATTTATATGCCTCTGTCTTGTCATCGTGCAAGATTTTTAACTTTTCTTTTACTTCCTTTAAGCGTTCACCTTGTAATGGATAAAAATATATTGAGAGCAATGCGAAAACCATATTGCATGCAGGAATAATGAAAAATAGAAATTTAATTCCAAAAATAGCTTCAGCTGATTGCTGCGGCGCACCTCTAACGAAACCAAAATATAGTAAGACACTTGTAGCGACTATAGCTGCAACACTTTCTGAGAACTTAATAAAAAAGGTATGCATTCCTAAAAACATGCCTTCACGACGATTCCCATAATTAAGCTCGTCTTCGTCCATAACAAGCATTAAGTAAGGATATCCAAAAATTAAAGAACCATTCGCCAGAGTGCCTAAAATAAGAAATATCCAAATAAGAATGTCTGCTCCAGATTGAATTACTACAATAAAACCGACAATATTGACCACAAGAGCACATAATTGGCCCCTGATAATTAACTTCTGCATCCCGACTTTTTTTGCTAACTTTATAAAAATTCCGAAACTAAACCAACCGAAGAGAATAGTAATCAAGTAATATAGTAAGATTGCTGTAAACACATCAAAATACATTATATAAAGAAATACAAACACAAATGAAAAGCCGATATAAAAATTCACCATATTGAAAAAAGCAAATCCGGTATAAGAAATAAAAGATCTTGACTTTAAAGCTTCTTTTATAGATTTTATTAGTCCTGGAATTTCTTCATGTTTATACAATTCCGGTCTTTCACGCATCTTACTTCCCACGATAAAATTCAATATAGCACAAATAATTGCCATGATGCCGGCAAAAATTTGAAATATTTCTAAGCTATTTTCAAAGAGGGATAATGCAAAAATCACAGGTATAGCGCCAACTGTTGCCATCATTTGATTGTAAAATTGAATTTTATTTCTTTCATTAAGATTTTCCGTCAACTCCGGCAATAATGCCATCCTAGTGATAACGACAAGTGTGAGGAACATATCGAATGCGCAAATAGAGATAATGAAATGAAGAAAGATAATAAATTGGTTTGTATAACTCCAGGGAAACCACATAAGGAAAAACACTACAGACCATAAAGGACCCCCCCATTTAATATATATAAGACGCCGGCTTCCCCACCTCTCCACATTTGTTTTATCACTCATGCGTCCTAAGAAAAAATCATTACAAGCGTTAATTACCATATAAATTATTTGACCTATTATAAAGTAAGTTTGCTGGAGTTTTAGATTATCCCAAAAGAAATTAACATATAGAAGTATAAATATTCCCCCTAAGATAGTCGTTGGGATATTTCCTAAAACGTATATAAATGTTTCCTTGCCAGATAATTTAGCTGTATCAATTTTCTGTTTTTTAGCTACTTCTTCAGGTTTTACCATAAATTTTCAATTCTCAATTTTTTTGAGTTGAAGTATATTTAACCTAAAAATTATTTATAGGTATAACTACGCTTTTAATAAATGATATTAAGATTATTTTTTTAAGAAATAATTAACTTATCAATTAAAATATTAAGATTTAATACACAAATTCTTAAATCTTTAATACAGTTATGCCATTTATTCAAATTCGATATGAAGATATTTATTTTGACCCTAAGGTTCAAAAAATGTGTGTTAGTCCGGCTTTTACATGTCCGTATTATAATCACACGTGGTCCTGTCCGCCTGTTGCTCCTTACTTAGAAGAGGAAGTCTCAACATATAAGCAATTTTTTCTTGTTTATTCTAAGTTCGATTTAGAGACATATATAAAAGAAATGAAAGCGAAACATCCTAGAAGGAGTGAAATGCGAATAAGAAATTCTTTTTACATGAAAAGTATGTATCACAATGATTTGGAAACGGAAATGGAAGAATTCCTCCATCAATATCAATCACCATATGAAAAGAGACTCGTGTTATATGATGGTTCCTGTAAAGTATGTTATAGTAAAAAAGATGGAAAATGTACTTATGATAGTGGCAACCCCTGTAGACATCCAGATGAAAAAAGGTATTCAATGGAAGCAGTAGGGATTGAGGTTATAAGAACTGTCATTAGCTTAAAAGCTGATATTGAATATCCCTCTAATAAATATAACTATCGATTTGGTTTAGCATGCTTTAAATAAATCTTATTTAATATTCATTCATATAGTCAAAATTTTAAATATAGGTAATACAAAGTGAAAGATATTGAAGAATCGCCAAGAAGAATCCCCATTATGGCAGAAACGGACGTTCTAGTCGTAGGCGGAGGTCCAGCTGGACTTTCAGCAGCATTATCAGCAGCAAGAGAGGGTGTTGATACCATGCTTATAGAGCGATATGGGTGTTTTGGAGGTAATATTACACAATCTATGATAGGGACTATTGGTTGGTATCGTTGTGCAGAGACTGTGGAGGCTGGAGGTATCGGCTTGGAGTTTGAACTTAGGGCAAAAGAGATGGGGGGTAGTATCAATACATTTAATAAGGAAATATTGACTACAGAAATGGGTAAATTTCTTGAACATAAAGGCTTATTGGTAAATGGAGAACCAACCTATGAGATTCTGGATACAGAAATGTTTAAATATATAGCTGATACCTTAATTCAAGAGGCAAATATCGTGCCTTTACTACATTGTACCGTCGTTAATGTGCTCAAGGATGCTGATACAATTATTGGCGTCATTACAGAGAGCAAGTCTGGAAGACAAGCAATCATGGCTAAACGAGTAATTGATGCTACAGGAGATGCCGATGTTGCATACTATGCCGGTGCCCCATATCGAAAAGATCCGAAGAGCGCATTAATGGGAGTAACACTAAACTTCAGCTGCAGTGGTGTTGACGTCAAAGAATTTTTTACATACTATTTGAAAGAAGTACAAGAGAAGCCAGGTCTTTTTGCATATCTTCGGCAATCCAGAGAATTATTTTTCATGGATGAACTTTCTTGTTTGTTGGAACCAATTGAGGATATCAAGAAAGGCATCAAGCTTACTAATGATATCAATATAAAAAGCTTTTGGACTCATTATGCAGAAGCAGGTGATATTAATTCGTTCAATGGTATCCATATGAGTGAAATTGACTGTACTGATGTATGGGATCTTACCAAAGCCGAAATTGAAGGCAGAAAGCGGATAATACAAGCAGTCAAAAAATTAAGAAAACGCACTCCTGGTTTTAAAAAGGCAAGGCTTAAAAATATTGGATCTTCTTTGGGTACCAGAGAATCGAGAAAGATACTTGGCGAGTACAACCTTACCGAGCATGATGTGAAAAACCAGGCGCGTTTTGAGGACACAATTGGTATTTGTCCGGAATTTATAGATGGTTTTGGTACGATAATCTTACCAACCACTGGACGATACTTCCATGTTCCTTATGGTATTATACTTCCACGGAAGGTGGAAAACCTTCTCGTGGCAGGTCGTTGTGTTGCCGGGGATAAAGTTTCTCATGCTGCCACTCGTCAGATGGTATGTTGTGCTATAACAGGTCAAGGTGCGGGAGTAGCTGCTGCTGTATCTATCAAGGACAACGTTACATGCAGGCAGGTTGATATCTCGAAAGTCCAGAAAGCTCTCAAAAACCAAGGTGTTAGGATAGAATAGCATTAGATTATAAAATAGAACTATCTGTTAGATGGTTTTAAACAAATATGATTATTTTTAAATGAGATAATTAACTTTCAAATTAAAATTCTTAAGGGGATAAATATGGATAATTTAGAAAAGAAGATAATTGATAAAATTGATGAAATGAGGGATGAAATTATAAAATTTCATCAATATATAGTACAAATTCCCTCTGAAAATCCGCCCGCGAAATACAAAGAGATATCGAAATTTGTAGAAAGCAAATTTATAGAAATAGGGCTAAGTACAACGACTAAAAGAAAAAACGTTATTGGAACATATGGAAACTCAAAAGGTCCGTCTTTAATACTCTACGGGCACATGGATACCGTGCCAATATACGATGGTTGGACGAAAGATCCACTCGGAGGTGAGATAATTAACGGAAAAATTTACGGACGGGGCAGTTGTGACGACAAATCATGTGTTTCAGCAGAAATATTTGCTACAAAAGCATTATTGGAGTCCGAGATTGATCTTAATGGCAAATTAACGGTAGTATCTGCTATTGATGAGGAAACAGGAGGATTTAATGGTGTTAAATTATTGCTTGATAAAAAGCATATAGAAGGTGATGCGTGCTTACTTGGTGATGGAAGAGGAGGATTCCCAGCAGCCTACACTGGAGGTTTTGCTTTTGTATCAATCCAGATTAAAGGGAAAATGGCTCATGCCTTAAGTTTTCCGGACATCCCTAAATATCGTAATGAGTTCTCAGGTATTAATGCAATACAGAAAATGGTAAAAATTTTAGATTTCTTGAAAGAATTACAAGATGAGTACCTAGAAAAAGAAACTCAATACCCTAATTTTCCAGGTCATCCCTCAAAGGTGACAACCATTAATTTGGCGAGAATTGATGGAGGAAAGAAAATGAGTGCCGTTCCTGATAATTGCATGTTATATTTTATTATCAATACTATACCCGAACACGATGTTAAGACCATAAAAAATAGGATTTTAGATTTTGTAGAACAATCAAAGAAAGAGGACCCTGACTTAGATATAAAAGTCAATTTTGCTTTCTCATTCGAGCCTTTCATAACCGATACTAATGGTAAATTCGCTAAATCAATTCAAAATGCTGTCAATGCAGTCTATAATGAAGATAGAGAATTCAAAATGTTCCAATCTGCGAATGATGGACATTGGTTTCATGAAGCTGGCATAGAATGCATACTTATGGGTGTTGGAACTCACGAAAATAACGTTCATGCTGAGGATGAATTTGTATCTATTGAAGACCTCATAGCCACCACTAAGATATTTGCATTAACAGCACTAAATTATTTAAAGTAAAAAGTTATTATATTTACGATACACTAATGGTTTCCAGCAGCAATAACTACATAGAACTACGCCCCAAATCTAAATTAAAATATTTTTTTTGGTCAGATCCTTATAGACTTCCCAAAGATGTAGAAACTTTACACTACTTTGAAAAAAAAGGTATTCAATTTGTTATAGCTTTAGGGAAGCATACTCTGAAAGAAAAGTGCTATCGCAAGATACAAAAGTTATTAGATAATAATATTGGTCTTAATATTTGCTTATTAGATAAAGATTTCGCTCATTTAGATAACTCACATAATTTTATTGGACTTTACAAGCTTTTAAGGAAAAGTTCTATTTTTGATAACGCTAATGAAATCTATATTGATGCCGAAATTTCTAATAAATATAGAAAAACCATCAGAACATCAGCATGGAACAAAAAGCTGACCTATATTTTCAATAATTACCCCAGTAAAAAAGAATATAATAAAGCTATTGAAGATTATAACCATCTCAAGAGGTTAATTCATAAAGATGGTAAAAAATTTGGCATTATTCGTTCAATCACCGCTGCTTATGAGGTTGATAAATTAACACGAAATATACCTTTTAAAGAAATTGAGGAAGATATTACTGTTGTAATGGTCTATAGAGTCCCAGAGAGGAGAGAAAAAGAATATAAAGATTATTGGTTTTATCAAGTTGCCAAAAAAGAAGGGGATAATATCTTTATTGGAGGGATAAATAACGGATATCAAAGTTTGAAAAAAGACATAACTATTTGTAGCTATCTTAGAAAGAAAAGGATATATCTATATGATTATTATGGATTTCAAAAATATTGCAAAATTAGAGATTTAAAACCTTACAATCATTATAAAATAAAAAAAGATACGTTAGAATCTTTCAAACACGTTATGAAATTTGCAGGAATAGATGTAGCAGATAAAATTATAAAGATTTTTAAATTAAAGTAGAAATCTTTCCTAATCATTAAATATAATTACTGATTAGCCTTATGATCCATACTATAAATAATTGAATCATCAATTTCTTCCTTTTCAGGCACTGTAAATGGCTTAGACTCATCGAAGGGCGTAAAGCAAACCCAGCATGCATTTTCCAAGCTTGTTAAAGCATGTGAGCATTTGAGACAGTAAAAAGCTTTGCATTCAGGACAAATATAATTTTCCCTAGAGATTTCGTTTTTGCAAACTAAGCAAATTTTCTTTTCCTTTGATATTGAAATTTCCTCTTCAGTTAATTTCTTTGGTTTTGTAAATATTCCTAAAAATCCCTTTTTTTGCTCGTCTTCTTTAGAAGCTTCATAAAAACTTTCTTTAGGTCTAAAAATTTTGATGATTCGATAAATTGAATATATTAATAAAATAAAAGCAGGGAAATTCACACTTATAATTAAGATCACTACTATCATAGGAAAATTTCCAATATTAATTAGGATTGGCGTTAATAACATCAATCC
>JAHQWS010000058.1 GCA_029856295.1 Promethearchaeia archaeon | reverse complement strand
GTATTTAGTTTTCACTATTTTTTCTGAAAAAAATAAAATTTTCAAGACAATTATTGATATTATAATATTATTGAATACATAAATATCTTGAAGTTATAAAAAAATAACACGAAACTATGAAGAATTTGAATTAAACTTAATGCATAAATTCCTATTTTTCCCAGACACCTATGAAATCATCCGTGAGTTTCAAGATTTTTTTAAAACCCAGATTTTGATATAATTGCCTAAGGCTCTTTTCATCATGTTGCCAACTTGCGCGTTTGGTATATGAATTGATTCCATCATTGTCTGCTAAGAAAAAATCTAAAATTTTGATTATTTTCTCAGGAAAAAATTTAGTAATAAACATTGTCGTTTTTCCAATGAAAGCATGTGCATGCACATTCTGAGGTCTAATCGCAACAGGTTCACATAGAATGATTTTATTGGCATGTTTTTTTGCATTCTCAACTAATTCAATGTGTCTATTTGTTTGAGCATCATAAATATGATGGAGTATGTCGCATAGAACGATAACATCTTGCGGTTCTTCAGGATAATTATCAAAATCGAAGATATTATATTGTTTTAAAATTAGTTTTTTTAGTTTAATTCTCCCGTTTTCCCAGTCTTTATGCATTTTTTTTAAAAATCTGTGGTTAAGATCAAAACCAGTATAAACTGTTGAAGAACTTAAAAACCTTGTTAAAAAACCCGTACCACATGGCAAATCAAAAACTTTTTTTGCTCCATTCCCTATAAGTTTAGCGATAGTTGAATATTTCTCATACCTATCATAAAGGCAATCAGTAACAAAGTTATAGATAATCCCACTACGATATGGGAGACTTCTAAAACCCGCAAATTGCTGAAACCCCGTCTTAATTGCCATATTGAATTCAAAACCACAGTATTTAATTAGAATTAGTTATTAAAAAAGTAGTAAAATTTTATTAAAAAGTTTATCTTTTTAATAAGCTTAGATTAGATAAAAACGACTTCATACTTAGCATATTATCATAAATCTTAGGAAGATAATAACGTTCTCAGATAATTTTTTACTCAAAAAATATAAAAAAAATGAAGTAAGTTAAAATTTTAATGTCGTAACTTTTTATTAATTTCTTATTCATATTATACTTTTAAATTTTCAATTTTTTCTTCTATTTCTTTATCGAGGGATATAAGCTCTTTTTCTAGAAGCTTAATTTCTTTAGAGATGGTCTCAAATCGTTCTTCCTGGATACTTAACTTTTTAATATACTTCTCTTTTAAAGTATTTTCTTGGGAATTATTGCCCAAAACAGAGATATTTTCCCTGAGTCTTGCCTGTTCATCAGTCATTTGATATTTTTCATCCTCTAACTTAGATTTTTTGGTATTTAAATAGTTCTTTCTCCCTATTAATTCTCCAATTTCCTTTAATTGAGCTTCTAATTCTTGGTTGATAAATTTTTGTTGGACATAAAAAGCAACTCTTTTTAGGAGATCGTCTTTTGTGTAGTTGTAGAGATAATAGCTCGAATAATCCTCCTTGCGTTCCTTGATTTCAAATTTAACTGCATCTTTTGGCTTGATGGTTAATTTAAATCGCCAAAAATTAGGAGTCTCTTCCGGCTCAACAGGACTTTCTAAAATCTTATACCCATATTGTTTGGGGTGATCTAAGTAAAGTTCTTTATCCCCATCAGTTTTGTTCTTAATTTTATAAAGGGTTCTTGAATTGGTATAATAATATTCATAACAATAAGCACCTCCGAACGATAATCTATGAACATCTTGATTCTGAGAAAATTCTTCGTAATTAATTATTACGGCTTGTTCTACGGCATAATTTAAAATTCGAGTGTCATCCTTATTTAAGAAGGGAATAATAGCTTCTCCAGCAAGGTTATTATCATATATTATTGTTGCTGGTCCCCTCTCAAGGGTCAAACCAGAATCATTTGTGATCTCGATACACGCATTTGGATTTTTATCGTATTCATTCTTATTATAGAGCAGCATCTTTTTTGCTTTTATTTCTTCTGTTAATATTGGAACTAAGGCGCTATGCTTTCTTTTAATAGAAACTGGATTTGATATGTTATATTCAAAAAGTTCGCCTAAATCTTTCGTCTGGGTAGCTGTTTGAGACTTAACTTTATCTAATAAAGTTTCATCATCCATATCAGCAGCGAAACCCACGGTTGAGGCTGCCATCCCCCCCCCAGGAGCGGGTGGAGGTAACCCCGCTCTTGCTTTAGCCATTTTCTTAGCTCGCATAGGCATAGCTTCGGCTTCTTTCATTTTATAGTCTTCGAATTTTTCCATTTCTAAGCCTTCCTCGATTTCAGTAGGTCTAGCGCTTAAAACGCGTGGGGGTTGAATTATATGTCTTTGAATATAAATTGGTCTATAGAAATCATAAATAAATGAAACAGGCATCCCTGCAACTAAAGATAATTCTATATCTTCCCAATCTTGGTTAGTAATGTTTTCGATCAGGGCCCATCCGGAGAGTAGACACTTTTGTTCGAGAGCTTGTCGCTTACTCATAATCAATCGATAAGACGTTTTCCATACAGGTGATTCTCTTATATAACTAACAATAATTGCCCTTTCGCCTTCTTCTCCTCCTGCTTCGCAGTTTATTGTTATTTTTTTAGAGTCTTTTTTCTTTCCAGCAATTACCGTGTCAAGGAAGAATTTTAAATCCTTTTGTAAGTCTTCATTCAAAATCTTAAAAGATGTTATTTCAGAAAAAGGAATTTTTGTGATAACGTCATCATCTTTTAATAAGGCTAATAATTTTTCAATTATTTTTTCCTCTCTGACAAATTTTTCTATGAATTCAATTCCCATTATCGTGCCAGATATTTTTTCGCTACTTCCTACTGTTAAATCTATTTTCGCACCTTTGATTTGAGTTATAAGCGATGATAAAGAATTCGTATCAGGAACATTTAACATAATAGATTTTAATAACTGAGATGTATCCAATGCTGCATCGTAGGATATAGAGGTTATATATCCTTTTTCACTTGTATCTAAAACAAAAAGAGACTTCAGAACATCGTTCATTTCATCTATTTTAAACTCGAGTTCAAATGTCCCTTTGCCTTTCTGTTTGCCCTCAAGAATGAAATAAGAGACGCCATGTTTGAAAATAATAACACGTTTTACATTTAACTTCGACATAACATAACTATAATAATTAAAACATTTAAATTTTTATTCATTCGAAATAAAATGGTTAGATGAGAGTTACATTGTTTATTTAATTGTAGCAATTCTATATTATAAGAAAAACATACTAAAAAGGGGATTAATATTTTTCTATATTAAAAAAATTGTTATAATTTATGTAATAATTATATTTTAAGATAGAATTCTTAATTTTCATATAGTGAATGGTATAAATTTATTCAGAAAATTTTGATTTATGAAAATTAAAAGAAAGTTAGAAAAAAATCAAATTATTGTTTTAATAATAATTTTAGGGATTACCTCATTCATTTTTTTTTATTTTAATTCTAATATTTTTTTCCAAAATAAAATTGATGCTAAAGTTATGACCTGGAATATAAGTGGAGCAAATGGAATTGATAGTATTGAATCTACCTTGGAAATGATTATTGATGAAATCAAGGAAAATGATCCGGATATAATAGGTTTACAGGAAGTGACTACGGATATAGATATGGAAGCATTGGCAGAGGAGTTAGATATGAATTATTATTACGCTGAAGCCGGAGATACAAATGAGGGTAACCTATTATTAACAAAATATCCTATTGAGCATGCAGAATCTATTGAATTGCCCTTAATAGACGGGACTCGATCAAGAGTTTTAATTAAAGCAGAAATACAAATTAAAAATAGGATATTCTATATTTTTATTACCCATTTCTCCAGATATGATAAACCTGCGGATCATTGGAACCAAGCAAGGTTTGTTAGGTCTATTATTTCAGAAACCTCACAGCTCAATGTACTGTTGATGGGAGATTTAAATTTTGCACCATCAACACCGCCACATACAGAGTTAATAATAAAATTAAGAGACTCTTTTCAATATTTAAATGATGATCAGGGCTATACGTTTAGATCAAATGATAGGTTTAAAAGAATTGATTATATTTTTAGTTCATTTGATTTGGAACCTACAACAAGTGAAGTTTTTTGCTCAGATGCTTCAGATCATTGTGCTGTGATTACCACATTTAAATAAAAAACAAATATATAAACAAAAAATTAAAAAATTATGATGTTTGAGCGCTTTTTACGAAAGAGAAAAAATCTTACAATTCTTATAATGATAACATTAGCGAGTGCAATTACTACTTTATACTTAATTCAGATTGAATGGCAAAAAAAAACCGAAAATATTAAGCTAATGACTTGGAATATTCATAACGGAGAGGGGATTGATGATGAATATGATCTTGATAGAATTATTAATGTAATTAATGATAATGACCCAGATATTGTAGGTTTACAAGAAGTAGAAGAATATATGGTTGTTGATATTGCCGATGAGTTGGATATGGAATATTTTTTTGGTTCAGACTTCGATGATGATGAAGGGAATGCCATATTGAGTAAATATCCGATTGAGGAAGTAGAGAATCTATATTTATCCCCTGATGATGAGCGATCACTTATTAAAGCAGAAATTATTATCAATTCCGAAAAATGGAATATTTTTATAACTCATTTATCACTAAGAAGTCAGGAAGATAACCTTATACAAATAAATTATATTTTATCTAAAGTATTAAAAGGGTATACCGAGCATATTGTATTAATCGGTGATTTTAACTTCGGACCCGATTCTGAACAATACAAAAAAATAGTGAATCATGAAAACATACAGTTAATGGATACATATCACTATTTAAATGAAGATTCCGGCCTTACTTTTAGAACAAATTTCCTTTTTAGAAGGATAGATTTTATCTTTTGTTCATCAGATTTGAAACCCACCATTAGTGAAGTAGTGTATTCATTTGCTTCCGATCATTGTGCGTTAGTAACCACTTTTTAATATTCTTGATAGAAAGGAAAAGATATTTGATAGATGTATTAATTGTTTTCATTAAAATTTGATTTTAAGGAAAAAAGTTAAAAAAAAATTATTAATTCTATTATTCCATTGCTTCAATTTCTAACTGGTCTAATATTTCAATTAGATCAAGAACCTCAAATCCCATATTATACTTATCATTTGCATCAGATAAATTTGTCCTACAAAAAGGACAAACAGAGCTTAAAATTGTAGCACCTGTTTCTTTTGCTTCTTCTAATCGCTCTCCTGAAATTTCAACAGCCCATTCTGGGTATCCAATCTTAACTCCTCCACCAGCACCACAACACCAAGCATTTTCTCTATTTCTTTCCATTTCAACAAAATTAACTCCAGGAATTCGCTTTATAACATCTCTAGGAATATCATATACTCCCATGTGTCTCCCAAGATGACAAGGATCGTGATAAGTAATAGTTTTATTGTATTCTGATTTGATTTTGATCTTTTCCTCATCTAGCAATTTGTTCACTAATTCTATAGTATGATAAACTTCAAAATCATACTCAGCACCAAATTTTAGCCAATCTTTTTTTAGAGTTCGATAACAACCGGCGCAAGAAGTAATAACTTTTGAAGCGCCCGCATTTATTATCTGTGCTATATTATAATTCATAAAATCTTGTACCGGACTAATCTGACCAGTTCTCATAATTGGACTACAGCAACAATGTTCATCTATTAGTGTAAAGTCAATGTTTGCTTTTTTAAGAAATCTTATAGTAGCATCTCGTAGATTTTTTTGACGGTAATTGGAAGTACATCCTATATAATATACCCATTCTGCTTTATCTGGTAAATTATATTCCTTTTTTAAATCTTCATTATCTGAATTTGGCTCTCCATAAGGATTGTACATATCGGGATTTTTAGTACGTGCTAATAAAGCTTTTTGTTTTTCTGGACAAAATCCTTTTTTTACTGCTTCGGCTCGGGCTGCTTCAATCATATCCACAAGTAAGAAATTAAACTTATCGAATCTGCAATTTTCCATGCAATTACCACATGTAGGGCATGCATAGAGCACATTTGCTAAATTCTCACTCCATTGCAGATCGCCATTAATTATCCCATAGATGAGCCATAATCTACCTCCAGTACTGTATGTCTCAAAGCGATACTTCTTATAACTAGGACAATTAAAATCATTATAATCATAAGTGAATTTACAATATCCACATCGGAAGCATCTATGGATTATATCTTTCCAATCTTGTTCAGCTTCATTTGACATTTTTTACACCTCCCAATTTCCAGGATTCATAATTCCGTTAGGATCCAATACCTTGCGAATAGTTCTTAATAATATTTTATAATTAGGATCCATTTTTTCAATGATTAATTTTTGACCAGCCAATTCTGATTTCCAGGGGATTCCACCTAATTCCAGTACCATTTCATTCGTCTCGTGAAGTGCCTTTCTAGCTCTTTCCATATCATCCAGATCTGCTCTATTAAAAGAATATGAGGCGGCAAACATTACGTTATGTCCTCTCCCAATTATTCTAGAAACTTGTGTTGGGACAATTCCGTATTTTAAGGAAATATCACGTGCTTTTTCAATAGCCGCAGGTATCTTTTCTAAAGGCAAAAAGGAGCCTACATATTCAAAACCACCACCTTTTCTAAAATCAGCCGCTTTTGCGGCAAATTGAGGTTGTTCTAAAAAAATATCATAGTATCTAGGTGGAAGTTTCATAAAAGTTGCTTTGTTTTTACGGTACATCTTTTTAAGTATTTTTGTTTTAGAATCTAATTCATCTTGAGAATCTCCTGTTATATAAAGCAGAAGAATTGCATAGCCTTTCATAAAATCTGGTTTTTCTGCTAATGCAACCATCAAATCTTCTGGTATATCGGTTGCTGTAAGATTTAAAACCAAACCCGGAATAGTATCCAAATTTTTAATTAATCCAATAACAATATTTCTCAATTTTGGTTTTGGAAATAATTTAATGGATATCTTTGTTACAATTCCCATCGTTCCAAAGGCACTTGTAAAAAGCCCAATTAAATCTGGTATTGGTCCTCTTGTAAACCAATATTTAGAAAGTGCGCATGATCCAACTTTGCACACTTCTCCATTCGGTAACACAACCTCTAATCCGTTAATCATTGATGCATGATCTCCATATTTCTGCGATAAATATCCCGATCCGTGTATTAACGCATTTCCGGCGAGTGTTACTGATGGAGGAGCATCAGGGTATGGAGGTTGAAGGTCGGGATATTTTTCTCTTAAATGTGAGATAAGTTGCCCTGAAGTCACACCCGCTTCTATTAAGGCATAACGACTTGTCTCATTTATTTCAATTATTTTGTCCATTCTTTTTGTATCTAAAACTATACCGCCTTTCACTGGGATTACTAATCCACTTAAAGTCAGACCACCGCCCATAGGGACGATCGGAATTTTCTTTTCATTAGCAATTCTTACAATTTGTTGAACTTCTTGAACTGTTTCTGGCATAACTACGTAATCGACTTGACGAGGGTGAGAAACCCCGGGATCTTGAGAATAAATGAAAAGTTCTTCCCGATTATTTGATGCAAAATCTTTACCTACAATATCTTCTAATTTACTTAAAACTTCAATTTTACTCATATTCAAAGACACCAATTTGAAAATAAAATTAATTTATCTACTTAATAAAATAGATTTTTTTATTTTGATAAGAATAATTATTATTCTCTTTTCATATTTTTAATAATTATTCATTTTAATGAATAACTAGACTATTTCCCAATTACCGGGATTCATTATTCCGTTTGGATCTAAAGCATCGCGAATAGCCTTGAACAATTTTTTATAATTAGGATCTATTTTTTCAAGGATTAATTTTTGGGCATGCAGCTCTGCTTTCCAGGGAATGCCACCCATCTCTAAAACTGTGGTATTTGTTTCTTTTAAAGCACTTCTAGCATTTTGGAGATCCTTAGGATCTGCTCGATTAAAAGCATACGATATGAAAAATAGGATATTATGCCCTTTTCCAATAACTCTACAACCCATTGTAGGAATAATTCCATGCTTAGAAGATATAGAAGACCCCATCGTTATCACTTCAGGTATTTTTTCCAGCGGCATCATTGCGCCAACGTATTCAAAACCACCTCCCTTTCTAAAGTCCGATGTTGTTGCATAGAAAATAGGTTTCTCTAAGAAGAAATTTTTCATTTCTGAAGGAATTTTCATATGACGACCTTTCACATCATGATAAATTTTTTTTAACGATTTAGTTTTAGAATTTAGCTCTTCTTCAGAATTTGCATTTATAAATCCAAGTACGAAAACATAACCCTTCATCCAGTTTGGCTTATCCTGTATTGCTAATAGAATATCTTCTAATAATTCTGAGCAGGTAAGTTTTGATACAAGGTTTGGAATCATGTTTAAATCATCAAGCATACCAACAACTAAATCCCTTATTTTAGGTTTAGGATATAGTTTAATCGAGAGTTTGGTGGCTATACCCATCGTACCAAAGGAACTCGTAAATAAACCGATTAGATCTGGTATTGGGCCCCTTGTAAACCAGTATTCTGAAACCGCGCACGAACCAAATCTACATAATTCTCCATTTGGTAAAATAACCTCCAAGCCATTGATCATATCTCCATGATTACCATATTTTTGTGATAAAAACCCTGAACCATGAATCAACACATTCCCAGCAATGGTCACTGATGGAGGCGCATCGGGAATAGACGCTTGTAAATTAGGATAGTTTTCTTCTAAATATGCCTTTAATCGCCCAGAAGTAACACCTGCTTCAATTAGAGCATAGCGGCTTGTCTCATTTATTTCAATTATTTTATCCATTCTTTTCATATCTAAAACTATACCACCCTTAACTGGAATTACTAATCCACTTAAAGTCAGACCACCGCCCATAGGGACGATCGGAATTTTCTTTTCATTAGCAATTCTTACAATTTGTTGAACTTCTTGAACTGTTTCTGGCATAACTACGTAATCGACTTGAC